>CANGPW010000082.1 GCA_947456185.1 Bacteroidota bacterium
GAAGTAATAACAAAAATACACCTGGCGATTTCTACACCATTGAATTAAACTTGTCGTTAAGTAAGGCTTGGGAACAACAAAAGAAGCGTTTGTTCGATATATTATTCTCTATTTTTGTGCTTCCTTTTATTCCAATCATTGGATTAATTATAAAAAATAAAACTCAGTTTATCAAAAATTGGGCGCAAGTATTAGTAGGTGAAAAAACTTGGGTTGGTTATGCCAAAGCCGATAATATTAAACTACTTCCAATCCTAAGGCAAGGTGTTTTAAACCCAATAGATAACTTAACAGGCAAAAGCTATAATGCCATTACCATTCAAAAATTAAACTTTTTATACGCCAAAGATTACTCGGTAGAAAAAGACTTTTTAATTTTGATTCGCTCACTGAGAAGTTGGGGAAACTAATCTAACTGTTAGTTTATTATAAGTTTTAATTCCATCTAATTTCTTACCTATTATAAATTTTATATTTTAGTTTTTATTTCAACTAAAATATAAAATTAAAACTTATTTATCTCACTAAATCACAATTTGTCAATTATTTACATATATTTGCAGCTTATTTTTAATAAAGTACTTTGAAAAATTTTAGTGAACTGGGCGTAGAGACGTCTATCTTGAATGCGATTCAAGAATTGGGTTTTGAGAAGCCCACCCCGATACAGGAACAGTCTATTCCTGTGTTTTTAGAAACAGGGAAAGATATTTTGGGATTAGCCCACACAGGAACCGGTAAAACAGCAGCATTTGGCCTGCCAATTATTCAACTAATAGATACTACCAACAGGTCAGTACAAGCATTAGTTATTTGTCCTACACGTGAGCTTTGTATGCAAATTAGCAGAGATCTTGGAAATTACAGCAAAAACAAATCAGGCATTAACATCGTGGCTGTTTATGGTGGAGCAAGCATTGAACGTCAAATTAGCGACATAAAAAGAGGGGCAAACATCATTGTTGCAACTCCTGGTCGTTTAATGGATTTAATGAACCGCAGAGCGCTTAACATTTCAACCGTTAAGTATGTAGTTTTAGATGAAGCAGATGAAATGCTTAACATGGGCTTTGAAGAAGATGTAGAATACATTTTAGCAGAAACTCCTAAAGAAAAAAGAGTGTGTTTATTCAGTGCTACCATGCCTAAAGGCATCAGAAACATTGCAAATAAATACATGAACGATCCACATGAAATTACTGTTGGCCAAAAAAATACTGGTAATGAAAACATTACACATCAGTATGCTGCAGTTCATGCCCGCGATAAATATCCAGCGTTAAAACGTTATTTGGATTTTAACAGCGACAACATTTATGCAATTATCTTCTGTACTACCAAAAACGAAACTCAAGATATAAGCGATAAATTAATTAAAGATGGTTACAATGCTGATTGTTTACATGGCGATTTAAGCCAAGGACAACGCGAAAAAGTAATGAACCGCTTCCGTCATCATGCTATTAAAATACTATTAGCAACTGACGTAGCAGCTCGTGGAATTGATGTAACTGGAATTACTCACGTTATCCATTTTCATTTACCAGACGATATTGAAAACTACACTCATAGAAGTGGAAGAACAGCTCGTGCAGGAAAATTAGGTGTTTCATTTACCTTATTAAACATGCGTGAAAACGGACGTTTAAGAGATATTGAACGTTTAAGTAAAGTAAAATTCGAAAAAATATTAATTCCTAGTGCTGAAGAAGTAAGAGATAAAAAATTAGTAGCTTTCATTGATACGATTGTAAATACTGAAATAGAAACTAGCATTTTTGATGAAAAAGTAATGGAAGGTTTAAAACCTTTATTAGCAATGCCATCAGAAGAATTAGTTCAGAAATTTTTATCGTTAGAATTACGCAGATTTAGTGCTGAATACTTAAACGCACCTGACTTAAATACCAGTGGTGAAAGAACTTCTCGTGATGGCGAACGTAGCGAACGCGGTGAACGTGGAAGCAATGTAAGAGGTCAAAGAATTTTTGTGAGTATTGGTAAAAAAGATGGTTTAACCATTCGTAGCTTTAAAGATTGGGTTGCTCAAGAAAGTGGCTTAGATTATACCGATATTCACGTTGACGTGAGTGGAGTATTTAGTTTTGTAGATGTGAAAGAAGAATTTGCAGAAAAAGTAATTACTTCATTAAACGGAAAAACATACGAAGACAGACCAGTTAGAGCTGAATTAAGTGGCGAAAAACCAGGTGGTTCTAGAGAAGGAAGAAATTCTCGTGGTGGCGATAGCCGAGGAGATAGAGGTGGCGATAGAGGCGGTAGAAGTGGTGGTGGATACAGCAGCCGAAGAAGTGAAGGCGGTTCAAGTTACGGTGGTGGTGATAGAAGAAGCAGTGGTGGTGGAGATAGAGAAAGAAGAAGCGGTGGCGAAAGAAGCGAAAGAAGTAGCTACGGAAGAGATGCTGGTGGTGATAGAAATAGCTCAAGCGACAGAAGCAGTTCAAGTGAAAGAAGCAGCTTTAGCGAAAAAAGTGGATACGGAACCAGAGATGGTGGTAGAAACAGATCGTATAGCGGTGGAAGTAGCAGAGGCGGCTCTGATAGACCAAGCGGTGACAGACCAAACTTTGACAGACCAAACTTTGACAGACCAAGTTCTGACAGACCAAGTTCTGATAGACCCAGAAGACCAAGAAGAGACTAGTTAGTTGATAGTTGTCAGTTGATAGTTGTCAGTTGATAGTTGTCAGTTGATAGTTGTCAGTTGATAGATAATAATTAATTATAACAATACAAAAAGCCCGAATGTGAATTCGGGCTTTTTTGTTGGAATAAACTTTAAATCTTTTATCTAATAGCAGCTATAATTTTACTTCTAAGCTCGTCAATATTTACTTTTTTAGTGGCTGAAATAAAAATTACTTGACCGTTTTCTTTGGCCATCCAAGTGTTTTTTAGTTTTTCAATATATGTTAAATGTTCTGTTTCTTCGCCAAACGGATCGTCTGGTTCAAGTGGTTCTTTGAGCTGGTCTATTTTATTAAAAATAAGTAATTGTTTTTTATTGCTTGCGCCAATTTCTAATAAAGTGCTGTTCACCAAATTTAATTGCTCTTCAAAGTTTTCGTGGCTAATGTCAACTACATGCAGTAACAAGTCAGCTTCACGAACTTCATCTAAAGTTGATTTAAAACTTTCGATTAATTGATGTGGCAATTTTCTGATAAACCCAACTGTATCACTTAGTAAAAAAGGAACATTTTCAAAAACTACTTTTCGAACGGTACTGTCTAAAGTTGCAAATAATTTATTCTCCACCAAAACTTCGCTTTTACTTAGTAAATTCATGATGGTCGATTTACCAACATTGGTATAACCAACCAAAGCGACACGTTTTTTTTCATCACGGTTTTGTCTGCGTGTAGCCGATTGTTTGTCAATTTGTTTTAAACGTTCTTTCAGTTTACTAATTTCTTCACGTAGCAAACGTCTATCAGTTTCTATCTCAGTTTCCCCTGGTCCACGCATTCCAATTCCACCTTTTTGTTTGGTTAAATGCGTCCACATTCTAGTTAAACGAGGTAATAAATATTGTGCTTGCGCTAATTCCACCTGATATTTAGCCTGAGCAGTGGTAGCTCTATTTGCAAAAATATCGAGAATTAAATTACTTCTATCTAAAATTTTCACCTTCAATTCATTTTGAATATTACGCAATTGAGAAGGACTAAGTTCATTGTCAAAAATTACAATATCAATTTCTCTTACAGTTACATATTCTAATATTTCGGCTAGTTTTCCTTCACCTACATAAGTGCGAGAACTGGGGTGAGGCAAGCGTTGTAAAAACTGTTTTTCAACCACAGCACCTGCCGTTTGAGCTAAAAATGCTAACTCGTCAATATACTCTTGCGATTTTTCTATTTTCATACTTGGAGTAACCACTCCCACCAAAACTGCACGCTCCTGCGGTTTTGCTGTATCATATATTTTTTTTGCCATTTAAATATTCTTCATTTTTAAAACGAGCTATTTTATTAATTTGCAACTCTTTTTAAAGGTTGCAAAATAATGTATAAACTCAAGCTGCTAAGTATTTTTATTATTTTTATTTTTTCATTGCAGGTAAATGCTCAAATAATAGAGTTTGGACAACCCGTAAAAGTAAAAAATAAAAATAGTTATACTCAAATTATTGGTAGCAATGAATTTGGTACATTTATTATTAGGTGCCGCGATATTAATTTTAAGAAAAATGTATCAATCGAGAAGTTTAACAACAAACTTTCCATTGAAACAAGTAAAGATATTCCTTTAACTATTCCAGCATTTATTGAAAAAGTACTGCTAATTAATCAACAAATATATGTTTTCATTTCGGCTAAAAATACTGCAACAAATAAAATTGATTTTTTAGTTACTAAACTTGATATGAACTTAAACCAAACTGGCGGAATGTTACTTTTAGCCTCAGTTGATGAGTACTTTTTAAATGAAAATATTGATTTAACTATAAATAACAGCATCAATAAAAAATTTTTTAGTTTAAGTTTTATTGGAAATACAGGTTATAATAATAAGGAAAAAGCTGCTTTATATTTGTATGGTTTTGATGAAAACCTTTTACCAATTTACGCCAAAACATTTGAAATAAATGAATTACTAAATGATATTGGTACTACTAAATGTGATATAGACAATGAAGGAAATTTTTTTACATTACTAGACTTTCCTAAAACTGGAAAAAAGAAAAAGAAAAATGAAAACAGAAAATTTGTTTTATATACTTTTTATAAAGCAAATGACAATATGTTAGAATACGATATTTCATTAGCTGGTATAGAAATAGATGACTTAGGATTTGTGGTCAATAACATTTCAAAACAAGTAAATATAATTGGGTTTTATGCCATTGAAAATGAAATAAATAACAGTGGTTATTTTTATCAAACCATTGATTTGAAAACTACTGCTATTCAAGTAAATGTAATTGATTCAATTTCATTGAAATTATTAAAAGAAAAAATATCGTTTAGTAAAACCATGGATTTAAATGATATTTATATTCGTAAAATTATTCCAAGAAGTGATGGCGGGGTTTTTCTAATTTCCGAAAAATATTTTATAACAAGGCAATCATATACTTATTATGTAAATGGATTTCCTCAAACAAATACCAGGGTTGTATATAATTATAACGATGTATTGTTGTTAAGTATCAAAGCAGATGGTTCACTTGAAATTGGCGATGTGCTTAACAAAGAACAACAATCTGTGAGTGATGGCGGCTATTATTCATCCATTACTTGTTTTGTAAATAACGATGCAATTCATACTATTTATAATGCAGATGTAAATCAAGAAGGTGATGTTTTGATGAATAAATTTAGTGTAAAAGGTAAAAGTGAAAATAAAATTTTGGTAAAAGCTATCAATGCAAGCGTATTAATAATTCCTACTGATTGTAAACAAATTTCAGCAAATTCACTTTTGGCTTGCACCATTCGAGACAAACGATTTACTTTGATGCGTATTACTTTTTAAACACCAATATATTGTTAAATTTTTTTAGAAACAACAGCATATTTGCATTCGTATTATTAATTGTTTTTACAGTTCTAATTCGATTACTGCCTTTTCTTCGAATCATTCCAATCGATTTAAATATAAATGCACCATTAGCCCAATTCATTTTTAGTTGGGTTTGTACTTTTGATGATTACTATTTATTTAGTGCTGTTTCAGCAAGTTTTTTGGTAATTCTGCAAGCTTGGATGGTGAATCATTTAGTTGTAAAACATACGATATTATTAAAAGATAGTTTTTTACCTGCATTGTTTTTTGTTTTGCTTAATAGCCTTTATCCCCAACAAATGTTTTTAAGTCCTCAACTTATTGCCAACTTGTTCATCATTCTTATGTTTCAAAGACTTTGTAATTTATATGAATCTGAGAAGCCTTTATACATTGTACTTGATAGTGGTTTGTATTTAGGAATGGCAGTGCTTTTTAACTATGATACATTGGTTTATTTACCTTTTATTTTAATAAGTGTAATATTGATGACCTACTTCAATATTCGTTTTATTTTAGCAAGTATTTTTGGAATTATATTACCCATTTATTTACTAGGTGTTTTGTTTTTTATGATGGATAATTTAAATGATTTAATTATCATTATCAATAATAGTTTGAATAGAAATTATTTAAATGGTATAAGTATCAATTGGAACAAAATAATTCCATGGTTTTTAATATCATTCGTTGTTTTTGCTTCAGGAATTTCGCTTCAACTGAATTATTTTAAAAACAAAGTAAAAACTAGAAGAATATTAATAACTATAGTATTGTATATAGCAATATCAGTGCTATTAACATTAATTGAAGACCATGATTTAGTATTTGCTGTTTGTTATTTATCTGTTCCTGTATGTATAGTAATGGCTAATTATTTTATGAGTAAAAATCTTGTAATTTTAAAAGAAATTATGTTTTTTTCTTTAGTAATTGCTGCTATATTATATCAATATTTTATTTAAAAATTATTTATGAAAATTTATACAAAGTATTTTGTTGTACTGATACTTTCTTTCTTTCTTACTCCTGTAATTGCTCAAAAAAATGATTCATTGGCCGTTCAAAAAGCCCTTGAAATAATTGATTTGTTTAAATCAGATCAATTTGAAAAAGCTTATACTTTTTGTGATGAAATTATGCTCAGGAAAATAACACCTGAAAGATTTCAAAGTATTTGGGAAAGTTTAGCGGCTATTAATGGCGATTTAAATGAAATAGGAGCTACTAGGTATAGTTATTTAGATACTTTTCATGCTACAACTACTAAATTGAAATTCAAAAATGGATCAGTTGGACTGCGTTTATCTTTTAATTTAAAATGGCAAATTAGTGGAATTTACATTGTAGATGCTGAACCAATGTATAATATTCCTGCTTATGTAAATACCTTTGGTTTCTACGATATAAAAATTCCTTTTGGTCCTGTTGGTTTTGAAAACGAAGCAATTCTAACAGTACCTATTCAAGATAAAAAATACCCATGTGTTATTATAATTGGCGGAAGCGGTCCAATAGATAAAGATGCCACCATTGGACCCAATAGAATTTATAAGGATTTTGCATGGGGCTTAGCCAGTAATGGAATTGCAACGCTTAGATTCGATAAAAGAACTAAGGCTTATTTTGGTAAAATAATGGAGCAGCATAAAAATGGAAATTATTATACCATTGAGCAAGAATATTTAACCGATTTGAAAGAATTAGTCAATAAAGTAAGTAAAAAAAATGCAATTGATCCAAAAAGAATATACTTAATGGGCCATAGTCAAGGTGCAGGTTTAATGCCATTGTTTTTAAAACAAAATAAAAAAGTAGCGGGTGCAATTATGGCTGCAGGAAATTATACTAGTTTACAAGATTTAATGCTTTACCAGCTTGAATATTTAAAACCACTTCAAGCAAAAACAAAAGCTGATTCAGCTGTATTTGACAACATGGTGGTTCAAGCTATTCATGCTAAAATATTGAATTTACCAAACACCTTTCCCAATGATAGTTTGCCTGTTATGTATCCTTTTAGTTACTGGAATTATTTGAATAAATTAAATATGATAACATTGGCTAAAAAGAATAAAAAACCTGTTTTAGTTTTACAAGGTGAACGTGATTATCAAGTGCCATTTTCTGAATATTTAAAATGGAAAACAACATTGAATAGCAATCCCAATTACCAATTTACTTCGTTTCAAAAACTGAATCATATGTTTTTAGAAGGTGAGGGAAAATCCACTCCAGAAGAATATGCTATTAGAAGTAATGTTCCTGCATATGTAATTGAAGAAATTTCAAAATGGATAAAAGTGCAACCAAGGAAATAAATGAATTGGCAATAAGCAATAAGCCATGTTGATATGAAATTATTTAACCAATCAACCAAACATTTTGCCTATGTCATAGTTAAATTTAAAGCTAAATAAAATACTTTATAAACATGCAAGAAAATACCTTTAATGGAGTAAATTTTACATTGAATAAAATGCCACAAAACGAATATGATTCTGTGCATTTTATAAACTGTAATTTTTCCAAAAGCGACTTGGCAAGCATCAGTTTTGTTGAATGCTTTTTCGATAATTGTGATTTCAGTTTAGGTAAATTAAATAATACTGCTTTTATTGATGCTAAGTTTAAAAACTGTAAGCTGTTAGGGCTTGATTTTGCTCGTTGCAAAGACTTTTTATTGTCATTTACTTTTGAAAATTGTACCTTAGATTATGCCTCATTTTTTAAGAAAAAAATAAAGAAAACTGTTTTTAAAAATTGCAGCATCAAAGAAGTTGATTTTTCGGAATGTGATTTATCAGAATCTAAGTTTTTGGACTGTGATTTAACCATGTCGGTTTTCCAGCAAAGTGTAATTGAAAAAGTAGATTTTAGAACATCTCATCATTATGGAATAGATTTAGAATTAAATAAAGTAAAAGGTGCGAAATTTTCAAATGAGGGAATTTCGGGATTACTCCATAAATATAAAATTGTAATAGAATAATCATGGTTTCAAACGAAAGTTTCAAAGAATTGCCATTGTTATATCCTGAAACAACAGAGGCACCTCATAGAAATATGTTATGTTATAAAATAAAAGGAAAAATATTTGTTACCCATAATCAAAAAGAAAACAGGTGCTGTGTAAAATTAAGTTTAGAAGTACAGCCATTGTTTTGCATGATTGATGCTTCCATCATTTATGCAGTTCCAAACAGAGCCGGCAAGTACGGTTGGACTTTAGTCAATTTAAAATTGATAGAAAAAGACCTATTAATGGAGGTTTTAACAGCTGCATACTGCAATGTGGCTCCATTTAAATTAGCTCAGCCCTTTTTAACGCAAATTGATTCATTTTAGATTTTATAATACTTTCATCATATTTTAAAAAAACAGAAATCAACTAAGTAAAGGATTTTTAATATATATCATTGCAATAATGAATAGTACGCAAATTGATATAAACATTTTGATTGCTTGGGGTGGTGTTGCAAAAAAATTCAGAAAAAATCAAATTGTTTTTTCTGAGGACGATATTGCGCAATTTTACTACCAAATCATCGAAGGTCAAGTCAAATTAATTAATTTGCATAACGATGGAAGTGAATACATTCAAGGAATTTTTTATGATGGAAATGGATTTGGCGAACCTCCATTGTTTATTAATGAAAAATATCCTTCTACAGCCATTGTTCAAAAAGATTCTGTTATAATGGTGCTTTCAAAAGCAAGTTTTTTTAAAATGATTGAAGATGATCCTAAGATTCAATTTAATTTTTTGAAAATTTTTGCTCAAAAAATTTACAACAAATCAATTACAGCTCGAGAACTTATTCATAATACTCCAGATCTGAAAATTTTAGGATTTTTACAATCAATAAAAAAGAAAGCTGATTCGCACATTTCTCCGTTATTGATTTCTCATACGCGCCAAGAAATAGCTAATTTAACTGGTTTAAGAGTAGAAACTGTAATTAGAACGCTTAAAAAAATGGAGAATAAAAATCAAGTTCAAATTATTAACAGAAAATTGTATATTTAATGATTAGATATTCTTCCAGTTTTTGGATAAAAATTGCGTTGTTTAACCTTTTTATTGTTGCCAGTTTAGGTGTACTTTTGAGGTTTAAAATTGGTTTTGAATTCCCTTATTTCGATCAAAAAAATGTGCAACATGCCCATTCACACTTTGCCTTTGTAGGTTGGGTAACGCAAACACTTTTGGTGTTAATAGTTAGTTTAATAGCACCTTTTTTAAAAGCATTTCA
>CANGPW010000083.1 GCA_947456185.1 Bacteroidota bacterium
TTGGTTTATGACCTTGTAGGTAATACAAAAGCATATATTGGTTTAAGGTATGACAATGGTTTGGCTGATTATATGGATGCAGACAAATGGACGGCAAATAATAGTTATACGGCCTTAAATATTGGCATTATTTTTTAGGTTTTATTTTAATAAACCCTTGAACTTATCAATTAAATATAAATTTGAAAATAACATTAGCGCAACTGAATTACCATACTGGTAATTTTGAGTTAAATACACAGAAAATGATTGACGCCATTAATAAGGCTAAATCTGAACAAGCTGATTTAATCGTTTTTTCTGAATTATCTGTTTGTGGTTATCCTCCTCGCGATTTTTTAGAGTTTCATGATTTCATAAATTTGTGCTTGCAAAATGTAAACATCATTGCTGAGCAATGTGTTGGAGTAGCTGCTATCATTGGTTCTCCAACTGTTAATCCAAAAACTGAAGGTAAAGATTTATTTAACTCAGCTTACTTTTTAGCAGATGGAAAAGTGCAGCAAATCATACATAAAACCTTATTGCCAAATTACGATGTGTTTGACGAATACCGTTATTTTGAACCAAACAGAGTTTTTGAAATTGTAAACTATAAAGGTAAAAAATTAGCCATTACTATTTGTGAAGATTTGTGGAACTTAAATTCAAACCCCATGTACATTCAATGTCCAATGGATGAGTTAATCAAACAACAACCAGATTGCATCATTAATATTGCAGCTTCGCCATATAGTAAAGTGCAAATAAATACGCGTTTGGAAGTTTTAAAAACCAATGCCATAAAATACAATTTACCGTTGTTTTATGTTAATCATATTGGTGCGCAAACGCAATTAATTTTTGATGGTGGAAGTTGTGTATTGAATAGCAATGGCAATGTTGTAATGCAATTGAGACATTTTGAAGAAGACACAATAATGGTGGAATTGGATACCATCAATTCAATGGAAAGCATTCTTGAAAACAATGAAAATGAAACCATAAACTACCATGATATAGAAGAAGCCTTGGTACTTGGAATAAAAGAATATTTTAGAAAACAAGGATTTGAAAAAGCCATTCTTGGTCTTTCAGGTGGAGTAGATTCAGCACTTGTAGTATATTTAGCAGCCAAAGCTTTGGGTGCCGAAAATGTAATGGCGGTCATGTTGCCTTCGCAATACAGCAGTGATCATTCAGTTTCAGATTCTGAAAAATTGGTTGAAAATTTAGGTGTAAAAAGTGATTTGATTTCTATTGAAAATACTTTTGCTGCTTTGCAAAATACCTTAAGCAAACAGTTTGAAAATACGGAATTTGGCATTGCTGAAGAAAACATGCAAAGTAGGAGTAGGGCAGTTATTTTAATGGCATTGGCCAATAAATTTGCTTATATTTTACTCAATACATCCAACAAAAGTGAGTTGGCCGTTGGTTATGGAACTTTGTATGGCGACATGTGTGGTGGCATTTCGGTTATTGGCGATTTGTATAAAACAGAAGTATATGCGCTTTGTGATTTTATCAATCGAAACGAAGAAATTATTCCTAAAAATATTTTAACAAAAGCACCAAGTGCTGAGTTACGTCCAAACCAAAAAGACAGTGATTCATTGCCCGATTATGAAGTGTTAGATGCTATTTTGTTTCATTACATTGAAGCGCGAAAAGGTCCGCAAGAAATCATAGCCTTGGGATTTGATGAAGTTTTGGTTTTACGAACTTTAAAAATGGTAAATACCAATGAATGGAAGCGTTTGCAAGCGCCACCAGTTTTAAGAGTATCTACCAAGTCGTTTGGACAAGGCCGAAGAATGCCTTTGGTAGCAAAGTATCTTGGCTAAATTCAATTGGTGAGGACACCAACCGAGGACAAAAATACGGAACACTTAACATGCCCGTGGTTGTGTCTCCCGACCAACCACTTAAATTCGATTGGTGAGGACACCAACCGAGGACAAAAATACGGAACACTTAACATGCCCGTGGTTGTGTCTCCTGACCAACCACTTAAATTCGATTGGTGAGGACAAAAAATCTTGTTTTCGAATTTCGATATTAATATTTTGAATTTTCTTTCCTTTCCTTCATTCAAAATAAAAGTCATGGAAGCAATTCTCTTATTGCCACGCAAATAAATTATTATTGCATTCATAAAATTAATTCATTTACTCTAAACAAAAAATACAATGATGGAAGTTAAAGACAGCAACGGAACCTTATTAAATGAAGGCGATTCGGTATCAATCATAAAAGATTTAAAAGTGAAAGGTTCGTCATCAGTTATTAAGCGTGGAACCATAGTTAAAAATATTCGTTTAACTGACAGTGAAGAGGAAATAGAAGGAAAAGTAGAGAAATCGATGATGGTTTTAAAAGCTTGTTTTGTTAAAAAAGCATAATAATTTAACCTATAATTTAAAAACAGTTACCATTTTTGATAACTGTTTTTTTTGTTTAAAGTAATCAAAATAAATAATTTATTACGTCATTTTGAGGAACGAAGCAATGACGTTAAATCAAGATCAAGTAAATTTTTCAAAAAAACTGAAATGATAAAAACATTACTTTTTTCAATGATTGCTTTGCTGTTTTTTGCATGCAATGAAGCACCTAATAAAGCCAAGGTATTAGATGATAAAATTATGCACATTCATGATGAAGCCATGGCAAAATCTGCTTTGATATTGTCCTTAAAAAAGGAAATTAACAATCAAATTGATTCAATAGAAAATGGAGCTTTTAAAGATTCATTGTTAGTTATTTCAAGCCATTTGTACAAGGCCGATAGGAGTATGTTGGATTGGATGCACACATACAAAACTCCTAATTTAAAAGCGGATTCTGCCGAAAAATATTTGACCAATCAATTAGCTGAAATAAATAAAGTTTATAGTCTTACTTTTGAAAGCATCAAAGAAGCAAAAGCCATTTTAAAGAAATGAAATATAAAATAACATTGGTATTGTTGGTAGGCGTATTGATTGCCTGCGGCAAAAAAAAACTACCTATTTTAGGGGAAAGAGCAGTGGACGTGAAAATAGTAAATGGCCAAGAAGTAATTGACACCATTTATCAAATTGTTCCTGATTTTTCGCTCACCAATCAAGATGGAAAAATCATTGATCAAAATACCATAAATGGTAAAATATATGTAGCCGATTTCTTTTTTGTTACTTGTCCAACCATTTGCCCACGAATGAAAAAGAATTTGCTATCGGTTTACAATGTTTTTAAGGGCAATCCTAATATTTTATTTTTATCTCACACCATTGACCCAGAGCATGATTCCGTAGCGGTTTTAAAAGACTTTGCAGAACGTTTGGGTGCGGATAGTAAACAATGGCATTTTTTAACAGGAAACAGAGATTCAATTTATGAATTAGCAACTCATGGATATTATGCAACAGCCTTGCCTGACTCATCGGAACCAGGAGGTTATGTGCATAGTGGTGGACTAATATTAATAGATAAAAACAGGCGTGTGAGAGGTATTTATGATGGAACAAGCGAGAAGGATACCAAAACTTTAATGGAGGATATGGAGCTTTTATTGGATGAAAAAGAGTAGCATTATCTTATTTATTATTTTTGTTTTGATATTCAGTGCTTGTATTGAAAACCAATTTTCAAATGCTTCTGTAAATTTGGCGTCTGGTTACCAATTATATGAAAGAAATTGTAGTAATTGCCACCAAAAAGATGGAAGTGGTTTTGCGCGATTATATCCGCCATTATTGAATTCTGATTACATTCTGAATAATCCAAATATGGTTGATTCCATTATAAAACACGGGCAAAAAGGTTCCATCAAAGTAAATGGAGTGGAATATAATTTGGCCATGCCAGCATATACACAATTGAGTCAGCACGAAGTCAATCAAATAACTTATTACGTGCTTATTAAATTCAACAAATTAGACTCGCTTTTGATGGAGTAAATATGAATCACCAAGCGAATTCATGGGGATTATCTATAGTTTTAGTTATTGCTTTATTTGGCAGATTTTAGTTGATTATAAACAAATTATTATGAAATAATTATTTTATGTTATTAAGTTAACAATTACATAACGTTTTACTTATTATTTTTGCGGTGTAATTATATTTAAATAGTTTCTATAAATGAAAAACAAAAACCAATACAAAATTCTAGTGGTAGATGATGAAAAAGACATCCAAGAATTTATTGAGTATAATTTAAAAAAGGAAGGTTACGATGTTTTTTTGGCGAACAATGGTATTGAAGCCATTGAACAAACAAAAAAAATAAAACCAGACTTAATATTAATGGATGTAATGATGCCATTGATGGACGGAATTCAAGCTTGTCAGCAAATAAAAACGAATCCTTCATTAAGCAAAATATTTATAGTTTTTTTAACTGCCCGTTCTGAAGAATACAGCGAACTTGCAGGATTTGATGCCGGTGCCGATGATTATATTGCAAAACCAATAAAACCAAAGGTATTATTAACTAGAATTGCTGCTATTTTACGCAGAAAAGAAACACAAGTAGTTGAAAATTTAGAACCAGAAAACATTCAATTAAAAGTAAAAGGATTAGTGATAGATAGGGATACTTTTATGGTATATAAAGGAAATGAAAAAATTCAGTTAGCACGCAAAGAGTTTGAATTATTATACCTTTTGGCTAGCAAACCTGGAAAAGTTTTTAAGCGTGATAGCATTTTAGAAAAAGTTTGGGGCGATGAAGTCATAGTTGGTGATAGAACAATAGATGTACATATTAGAAAAATTAGAGAAAAAATTGGCGAGGATTTGGTAGGTACAGTAAAAGGTGTTGGATATAAATTTGAAGATTAAAAAAAATATCAGTTATAATTTTATATGTAAGAAAGAATAAGTAATGACAGTAAACCAAATTTATAATAAAGTACTCTTTATTTAAATATCAAACTAGATAACCTACATTTTTTCAGGAACTTCAATGCCTAATAAACCAAAACTCGATTTAATAATATGAGCAGTTAAGTTTACCAATTGAATTCTAAAATTTCTTTGTTCCAAGTTTTCTTCTTTTAGTACGGAACATTCATGGTAAAAATGATTAAATGCTTTAGCCAAATCGTAAGCATAATTACAAATAACACCAGGACTCATGTCTTTACCCGCATCAAAAATAGCTTGTGGATATTGGTAAATAGTGAATAACAAAGCTCTTTCAGTCTTACTTAAGTTTGTTTGATTGAAATCAAATTGTGTAAAATCTATTTCGCCAGTATTGCGTAATATTGATTTGATACGTGCATGAGTATATTGAATAAACGGCCCAGTATTTCCTTGAAAATCGATTGATTCCTCCGGATTAAACATCATTTTCTTTTTCGGATCTACCTTTAACAAATAATATTTTAAAGCACCCATTCCTATTGTTTCATACAAATGATTTAATTCCCCCTCAGGAATTCCATTTGCTTTTCCTAATTCAACGGTAGTAGCAGTGGCAGTAGTAATCATTTCATCTATTAAATCATCGGCATCTACTACAGTTCCCTCACGGCTTTTCATGCGACCATGAGGCAATTCTACCATTCCATAACTTAAATGATAAATGCCATCTGCATACGGTTTATGCATGTGTTTGCAAATTAATTGCAATACTTTAAAATGGTAATCTTGTTCATTTCCCACCACATAAACGGAGCGTTCACAGTCAAAATCTTTATATTTTAGTTCAGCAGTTCCAATGTCTTGTGTAATATAAACTGAAGTTCCATCGCCACGAAGCAACAATTTTTGGTCTAAACCATCGTTTGTCAAATCAATCCAAACCGAACCATCTTCTTTCTTAAAAAATGTTTCAGCAGCTAATCCTTGTTGAACGATGTCTTTTCCTAATATGTAAGTATTCGATTCGTAATAATATTTATCAAATTGAACGCCTAATTTTTTATAAGTAACAGCAAAACCATCGTAAACCCAGCTATTCATTAATTTCCAAATATCAACAGTTTCTTTGTCGTTGGCTTCCCATCTTAATAATAATTGTTGCGCAGCAATGATTGCAGGAGCTTTCTTTTCAGCTTCTTCAGAAGGCATTCCATTGGCAACTAGTTCTGATATTTCTTGTTTGTATTGTTTATCAAAAGCTACATAATATTTCCCAACCAAATGATCGCCTTTTAAGCCCGAACTTTCAGGAGTTTCGCCATTTCCAAATTGCATCCAAGCATACATACTTTTGCAAATATGAATACCTCTATCATTAACTAAATTACAAGTGTTTACTTGATGACCGTTTGCTTTTAAAATTTGCGCTACCGAGTAACCTAATAAGTTATTTCTGATATGTCCTAAGTGTAAAGGTTTATTGGTGTTTGGCGATGAATATTCAACCAATATTTTTTGCCCACTATGGGTAAAAACAAACCCATAATCTTTGTTAGTATAAGTGTTATTTAAAAACTCAAACCAAAATTGGTTACTGAGTGAAATATTTAAAAATCCTTTGATAACATTGAAGTCGGCTAATTGTGAAAAATTTGTTTTCAAATATTCGCCTATCTCTTGAGCTGTTTGCTCTGGTGATTTTTTGCTTTGTTTTAAAATAGAAAAAACCACATAGGTGAAATCGCCTTCAAATTCAGGCTTCGTATTTTCAATTACTATTTGGTGATCGAGTAAATCTATTTGATATAAATGCTTAATAGCAGCAGCTATTTGGTGTTTGAGTATGTCTTGAATCATGATAATTTTTCTACTGCGAAAATATTTTATTAAAATGATTTTCCCGCCATTTAATTTTAGTAATTCAAAAATAGTTTTTACTTTACTTTAAAATCAAAAAAGCCAAACATTGCTGCTTGGCTTTTTTATATTTAATTTCAATTTTTCTTACAATAAATAACAAACTAGTTAACTACCCAAGTTTCTCTACCTGCTATTAGTTTATCTAAGTCGCCCATGCCATTTTCCATGGCATGTTCCATTTGTTTGTTAAATAAAGTATCAAATGTTTCTTTGTTGTTATTCACATAAAATACGCCAAAAGGACGAGGTTTGTGATCAGGATGAGTAGGATCATCGTAAAAACGAGAAAGAATAGTAGCTTTTACTAAATCTGTTTCATCGTGAATCCATAAGTCATTTGCCGATACATCAGCTAAGTTTACTATTATTGGTTTAAAACCATCTAACATAATTCCTTTGTCATCGTTGGCACCAAAAATTAATGGTTTACCATTTTCCATCAATAATATATTTTCTTTTTTGCTGGCTTTTTCAGTGTAAATTTCAAAAGCACCATCATTAAATACATTACAGTTTTGATAGATTTCAATCAATGAAGTTCCTTTATGTTCGTAACCTCTTTTTATAACATATTGTTGGTGTTTTGGATCTCTATCCATGCTGCGTGCTACAAAAGTCGCATCAGCGCCAAGTGCTAGTGCAATTGGGTTAAACGGATAATCAACACTTCCTACTGGGGATGATTTAGTAACTTTTCCTTGCTCACTTGTAGGTGAATATTGTCCTTTAGTTAAGCCATATATTTGGTTGTTAAATAACAAAACATTCAAATCCGGATTTCTGCGAAGCATATGAATAAAATGGTTTCCACCAATACTCATTGAATCACCATCACCAGTAATTACCCAAACAGAAAGCTCGGGTCTAGTTGCTTTTAAGCCAGTAGCTATTGCGGTAGCTCTTCCATGAATGGAGTGCATACCATAAGTATCCATATAATATGGAAAACGGCTTGAACAACCAATGCCTGAAATAAAAACAAACTCTTCTTTTGGACGACCTAAGTCAGGCAAAATAGTTTGTACTTGTTTCAATATACTATAATCACCACAACCTGGGCACCAACGCACTTCTTGGTCTGATGAAAAATCTTTTGACGTTAACTTCTCTACTGTTGTTTCCATATTTTAAGCTAAAATTTCTTTTATTTTATTTACTACTTCAGTACTCATAAATGGTAATCCTTGAATTTTGTTATAAGGAATAGCATCTATAAAATATTTATCACGGATAATTTTCACTAATTGACCGTTGTTTAATTCTGGAACAACTACTGTTTTAAAACCTTTCAATATTTCGCCTAAATTACTAGGAAAAGGACTGATATAACGCAAATGCGCATGAGATACATTTAAACCTTCGCCACGTAAAATGCTGGTAGCAGTTTTTAAAGCACCATAAGTTCCACCCCAACCTAATATTAACAAATCGCCAGTTTCTGGGCCATTGTCCATGGTTTGTAACGGAATATAATTTGCCACATTTTCTACTTTTTGTTGACGTAAATGAACCATTTCTTCGTGGTTATTTGGATCATAACTAATATTACCTGTAATATTTTGTTTTTCTAATCCACCAATTCTATGTTCTAATCCTTTTGTGCCTGGTAATGCCCATGGACGACTTAATTTTTCGTCACGTAGGTATGGCATAAACTTATCGTCAGTATTTGTTTTTTCAGGAGTAAATTCTACTTTGATATCTTGTAAATCTTTTGATTGAGGGTACATCCAAGGCTCAGAACCATTAGCAATATAACCATCAGTTAATAAAAATACTGGAATCATATGCTCTAAAGCAATTCTACAAGCTTCATAAGCCATGTTAAAACAATCACCAGGTGATTGCGCAGCAACAATTACTAAAGGACATTCTCCATTTCTACCATAAAAAGCTTGCATTAAATCTGCTTGCTCCGTTTTTGTTGGTAGGCCAGTACTTGGTCCCGCACGCTGAACATTTACTATTACCAAAGGTAATTCTAACATGGTAGCTAATCCAATTGCTTCCCCTTTTAAAGCTATTCCAGGTCCTGATGAACCAGTGATTGCTAGGCTTCCGCCAAATGATGCACCAATAGAAGAACAAATAGCAGCTATTTCATCTTCAGCTTGGAAAGTTTTTATATTAAAGTTTTTGTACTTTGATAATTCATGTAAAATATCGGAAGCAGGAGTAATAGGATAAGTGCCATAAAATAATGATAATCCTGATTTTACTGATGCTGCAATTAAGCCTAATGCTGCAGCTTGATTTCCCATGATACTTCTGTATACACCAGCATCCATTTTTGCAGGAGCTACATTATATCTGTTAGCAAACATTTCGGTTGTTTCGCCATAACTCCAACCTGCTTGCATAATTTTTAAATTGGCATTCATTACGGCTTCGTTCTTTTTGAATTTTGATTTTACAAAAGCAATTGAACTTTCCATATTTCTGTTATACATCCAATATACTAATCCAAGAACAAACATGTTCTTGCAACGATCAATTTCTTTCACGCTTAAACCAGTATCTGTTAAAGCTGCTCTAGTAATTTTTGTTACATCTATCACTTTTAAATCATATTCGTCAAGTGAACCATCTGTAAGTGGATTCTTGTCTTCTGGTACATTTGCCAAACGCATGTTTTTGGAATCAAAACCATCGGAATTAGCAATAATAACACCACCTTTTACTAGGTTTTTTATATTTGCTTTTAAAGCTGCAACATTCATTACTACCAAAACATGACTCATATCGCCAGGCGTATGAATTCGTGTTGAACCAAAGTGAATTTGAAATCCAGAAACACCTGCAAGGGTTCCTATAGGAGCACGAATTTCAGCAGGAAAGTCTGGAAA
>CANGPW010000084.1 GCA_947456185.1 Bacteroidota bacterium
ATTTTGACCGTGCTTATACAGCTACCATTAACGATTATGCTTGGAATGAAAGTTACAGTAGGAGCGTGGCAGTTGACATTCGTTATGTACTTTGGGTGCTACAAAAAGTAGCCAAAGCCGATGAATTGAGTAAGGAGTTGAGTAATTAATAATTGCTTTTGGCTGCTTGCATTACTGTTGTTGCTAAACCTGACAGGTCTTGAAGACCTGTCAGGTTTATAATTAGCGAAGAGCGTTACGAATTGTAAATGAAATGTAGTTTCCGATAGCTATTGGTATTTTTATCCAGCTATTTATAAATAATTTTTTTTATATTCGTGGTACAATAATTAATAAAAAAATGAAAAGAATATTTGTACTAGGTTATTTTATAATGATTACCTTTAATTTATTATCCCAAACTACCTATTACCCTAGTGGTAAAATTAATGAAGTTATTGATCCAGTCACTAATAGACATACCTCGTATTATGAAGATGGCACTAAAAAATCACAATACATATTTATAAAATCCACGGGTATTGAAGGCGAATTTTTTTCATATCATCCAAATGGAAATAGAAAGGAAAGATGTTCTTATAAAAATGGAAAAAAAGAAGGAGTTTGTAGTTTTTATTTTGATGATGGTAGATTACAATACGTTTCTAAATATAAAAATAATGAGCCAGATGGTGATTATTTTGAATATACTTGGAGAGGTAGTATACGTATGAATGGGACATATAAAAACGGGAAAAAAATTGGAAATCATTATAGCTACAATGATGATGGCATAGTTATAGAAACTCAAGTTTATCCAATTGATATGCCAATAGAAACTACAGCTAAAGTTCAAAGTAAAACCAGTACCATTCCCAAAAATACGTCAAAAGCAATTACTCCACCCACACCAATTGCCCAAAGAAAGAATAAGCCTATAAGGGTAGATGCTTTTGATTTTATGGACTATCCCAAAAAATATATTGGAAAAACGGTAACACTAACAGTATTTTACTCAAGTGATAATGAGAAGGTAATAAATCAACCAGAATCAAGAGAAAACACCAGTGAAATGTACTATGACAATTTATGCCAATGCTTAAAACCAAAAGACCGCTATAGTAAAGTAGGAACCCACGCTGTTCATTGGAAAAAATTTATTGAAGTGAATTCTGTTGCGTCAATTACTATTAATGTTCCAAAATCGTTTTTTATGGATAATAAAATACCTCAAAATTTTGGTAAAGGACATTTAGATATTGACATTGATGTATATTCGGGCGAAAGCAGAAAATCACCTGAAAAAGGGGAATATTCTGAAAGTTTAAGTAGCGAAAATTATGAACTTGTTAATATACGAAGACACCGTTATTAGACCGATGGGTTCGGATTTGCATTATATGCGGTTTGCAAAACCGCAACGGCTGTATTATAGTGTTGCTTTTTTTTAATGATCAGTTAGTAACAATTCATTTAAAAAAGTGGGATATACTTTTTCCCAAAAGTTATTAAGCATGTTGTTATAAGCATCTTTGCTGGCATTCTCGGGCGTTAACTGAAATCCTTTGATATCTTTTAAGGCATCTTTATAAATTTCTTGGTTGTTTTTAACATCTACAATACTAATGTTCATGTTAATATTTGCTTGCAGCATTTTGCCCCACATCACTCCTAAATCTATGGTATTTGCGATTACTTTAATTTCATAATCAGCATTTTTTCTATCTGTAACAAAATTACAGCCGCTTTCTACTAATTTTCGTTTGAGTTGTGGTTCAATGATGTTAAACTCTAAGTTTTTACTTAAAATTTGTTCTTTACTATTGGTATAAATTTTTATAGGTTCTACTGCTAATCTAAAATTTGTACTTGGTGCATCTATATTGGTTAAAATGCTTTTTAGCAATCCGTTTAAACTATCACTTTTAATAATCGTAGCAATGTCAACTATAATTTTTACTTGCTGAATCGGGTCTTTGGCTTGAATTCTATTCAATGAGAAAGTAGCAATACCATTTTGGTCGGTTTCGGCACTATTGCCAAAATCAAATTTGGCTTGTGTGGCTTTTAAAGTTAAGGGAACAAAAGGAACAAAACTGTTGTTTTCCTGTAATTTTACGCTCGCTGTAAATGGATTATTAATGGGTTTTCCAATTTTACCTTTTAGTTCTATTACCTCAGTTTTTACCTGTAATTTGTATAATTGGTTTTGAATTTGACTCACAATTTCATTCACCAAATACACTTCATTTCCTTTATAAACAGTGGCCACATCTTCATTCAAATAATTTTGTAAAGCGCTTAATGCTTTGATTCGCAAACGCATCATTTGCATATAATTATTTTGATAATTAAGTCGGTCGGCATTATCCAAAAAGTTAACCGATTGTTCAATGGCAGCTTGTAATTTTCTGCGTTTGGCAGCTTCATACTCAGCTTTTGAAAGTTTGTAATAAATATAAAAATCCGATTTGTTTTCCCAGCTATCTACCACCTCAAAATCTTCCACCATGGCCTGTGCCATAACTTTTGTATCGGTAGCAAACATTTGGTTCAATACATTATTATTTTGATTAAGCGAAAGTATAGAATTAGAAGATACCACCACTTTTATTTCACCAATTAAGTCGTTTAAGGCACGCTTTTTTGCCATGGCTTGGTAGTCGGCCGGATTTAACATTTTATTGGCATAGCCAACACCTACATAAAAATTATTATTTACAGGCCTTTGTTGCACCCAATCGGGCTGCTTACTCCTGTCTTTTCTGTTAATTCCGTTGTTTGTTGAGCCACATGAAACCAAAATTATTAAGAATAATGGGAATAGAATTTTTGATTTTATAAATGTATTTTTAAACATGGAGCTATTTTCAGTATTAATCAAACATTATTCAAACTTTATACCACTAATTTTGATGCTGATAAAGTTCGAAATTATCATTTGTTTTATTAAAAACAATAAAACGAATTTCACAATTTTTAATTATGTGTTTTATGCTTCAAAATTTAACCCCTAATTATCATTTTCATTTACGAATTGCAATTGCTATTTTGCAACCTGAAAAAAGTACAATATTATGGGAAGAGTATTTGAAAAACGTAAGCATAAAATGTTTGCTCGTTATGCTAAAATGAGTAGAACATTTACCAAAATAGGTAAAGAAATAGCAATTGCAATAAAAGCAGGTAACGGAAATGGGGATCCTGATAGCAATGCACGATTAAGAGCAGTTATTGGAAATGCAAAAGCAATCAATATGCCTAAAGTAAATATAGATGCAGCCATTTCGAGGGCAACCACCAAACAAGATAAAGACTTTGAAGAAGTAGTTTATGAAGGAAAAGGACCGCATAATATTCCAATGATTATAGAAACTGCCACCGATAATCCTACCAGAACTGTGGCTAATTTACGCATGTATTTTAATAAAAAAGGTGGTCAGTTAATGGTAAGTGGCTCTTTAGATTTTTTGTTTGAACGCAAAGGAATTTTCAGAATAAAAAATACGGGAATTGATATTGAAGAATTTGAATTTGACATGATAGATGCTGGATTAGAAGAGGTAGAAGATGATGGTGACGGACATTTGGTTTTAGCCGTTGCTTTTACTGATTTTGGTAAAATGCAGCATGCTTTAGAAGAGAAAAAAATTGAAATTATAAATGCTGAATTGCAACGCATACCAACTACTCCAGTGGAGTTAACTGAGGAGCAAGAAGCAGAATTTAATATATTATTAGATATGATTGAAGAAGATGACGATGTGGTAAAAGTTTATACTACATTGATGTAATTAGTTAAATCAAAACATAAAAAAAACCGATTCAATTTGAATCGGTTTTTTTATGGATAAATTCCAATGTATTTTATTTGAATAATTCAACTGCATCAAATAAAGTTCCAGGAGCTGGAGTATTTGGATTTGAATTGATTTCTGATTGAGGATACAAGAATCTTCCAGGCAATGAAGTTCCATTATTGATAGGAATTCCTATTAAATTTTTGGTTCTTCTGATGTCATTAAATGCTTCAACTTGACCAAATAAAGTAACATATTTTTCAGTTAATATTTCTTTTAGTAATTTAGCATTATCGCTTACTTGAGGATCGGTGCTTATATAATCTGAATATGCTCCAGGGCCAAATTGAGTCTCGTGAGCAGCACGTACCAAATTTAAACTTTCTAAAGCTTTAACATCGTTACTTGTTCTAGCATAGCATTCAGCTAATATTAATTGATTTTCGTTATAGCTTGCCAAAGCAAAATTAGCTTGAGCATCAAAAATTCCACCATACATATTTGGATCAACAGGAGAGTAATTATCTAGTAAAAAATAATAATCAAAACGAGCAGTTTCATCAGTTTTAGTATTTCTTTTGTTTTTAGTAGAAGCACTATCTAACAAAGCAAACATATGAGAACCCTCACAGCTCATGTAACCAGAGCGGTTCCAATCTAAAAAGTCGTAATAAATATTCCAAGCACCTGGCGAAGCAGTTTCATGTTTGGCATAAAAATCATTTCCAGCTGAAACACCATCAGTAGCAGCTGCAATGGCACCAGCATAATCTTTTTTATGCAATAGCGCTCTTGCTTTTAATGTATTAGCTACTTCTTTCCAAGTAAATGTACCTGCATAAGCAGCCGCATATTTATTAGAAGTACCAACTTTGGAAATGGCCGAATCTAATAAACCTATGCAATAGGTATAAACATCCGACATTTTATCATAAACAGGTGTATTAATCCCTTCTACACAAGCTTGGCTTGAAGGAACATCGCCCCACAATGAAGAAGTAGTTAATAGTAAATTAGCTTCAGTTATCATGGCCACACCTTCTAACACTTTGTCATTTGCAGTGATTGCTTTTGCTCTTACTAGTTTACATTGGCCTATGCCTTTAGAATAAAGTTCTTCCCAAGGAGAATTAAAATCACCAGAAGTCATGTTATATTGACCATAAGAAACATACTGACGATCGTAACCAGTAAATTGACCTGCAAAAATACCAGCTAGTCTAGCTGCTTCACCTTCGTTAAACATTACATTGGCTAACTGAGCGCCAGTAATCATTAATTTTGGATCTGAGTCGCTGAACTCATTTGGATTAACTTTATTGATATCATTGATATCTTTATTACATGATGTAATAAAAAATAGGGGAGCAAAAAGTATTCCCGCTAATATATATTTTATTGTTTTTTTCATGATTATATTTTTTAGAAATTTAATTTTAAACTAAAAATAAGTGATTTAGTACCAGGGTTTGTAAAGTAATCTAAACCTCTGCCATTAGATGTACCAGTTAAATTTAATTCAGGATCTACACCAGGGAATTGAGTCCATAACAATAAGTTTCTTCCTGTAAATCCTACACTTGCGCCAGGTATGTGAAGTTTATTTAAAATTGTTTTTGGTAATTTATAATTAATGCTTAATTCACGTAATCTGAACCAAGAAGCATCTCTGATATAATCTTGTGAAACTGAACCAAATCCTCCGCCTAAACCTGTGTACCAGCTTTCATCAAGTAATACTTTTCCACCACCAAAATCAGCAATGTTTCCTCTAATAGTATAACTACCATCAGCGTTTGCAGTAGCAAGTTCGCTAATAGTTTGTCCGTTATAGTTTTTAATTGCAGTTGCTTCATCTGCAGTAACTGTAACTTCATTGGCAGTTTCAGGAGTAACTCCAAAATTATTTAACACACCATAAGTACCAGCCCACATTTGTCCACCTTGAGAAGTTTCAAATAAAATATTTACATCAAAACCTTTCCAAGAAATAACACTTCCTATACCTGCGCGGTATTTAGCATTTGGATCACCCAAAACTCCTTCGGTAGCAGCAGCTTTTTTGAAGCCATTTCCATCAAGTGCAAACTTACCATCCGCATTTGTTTCCCATTTACCACCCCAGAAAACGCCTAATGCTTGTCCGGCAACTGCTCTAGATGAAGTTCCTGTGAAACCAGCTAAGAAAATAGAATTTACGCCACTAATATCGTCTACATTGTTTTTATTTGAACTAACATTTCCATAAACGCTTAAAGTTAATTTTGAATTATCAATTACTTTGAAGTTCAATTCAGCTTCCCATCCTTTATTAGAAATGGTGGCTGCGTTATCCCATTTGCTTGTAAAACCTGATGATGCAGGAACATCAACAGCAAAAATGGCCCCTGTAGTTTTGTTTTGATAATAAGTAGCTGATAAACCAATTCTGTTTTTTAAGAATTTTAAATCAGTTCCAATTTCAAATTCTGTTTTTTGCTCAGGTTTAATATTTGGATTTCCTTGAATTGAACTTCTATAAATAGAACCTCCAAATTGAGAACCGTCTAAAGTTTCGCCCCAACCTGATGCTGATGAAGAATTAATATAATTAGTATTCCAAATATAAGCAGGTGGCTCTACTCCAACTAATCCAGCCGAAGCTCTTAATTTACCATAACTTAAAACCTTATTGTCTTGAAGTATGTCTTTGGTAAATTCATAAGCTAAAGTAGCACTTGGATAATAAAATCTGCCTTTAAAAGTACTTGCTGCTTCTGAAGCTGCAGTTAACTGTAAAAACACTTTATCTTTATAATCGATATCAGCTATACCATAAACTCTATTGTTTTCAAGGTTTTCAACGCTGTTAAATGGATTCATATTAGCGGTAGTGTAGTTAATAAAAGCATTTCTATCTTGATTATTCAAAATAAATTGGCTAGCAGAACCACCAATAGTATAATAACTGCGGTTAGTATATAAAAATCCAACAGTAGTATTAACATTTAAATCCTTATTTACTTCAAAAGAATTTTTGTTATAAGCGTGGAAACTAATTTCACTTTGTTTTAAAAACTGATCAGTAAATGCACCATTTGCATTACTTGAGGCAGATAAATAAGGGAAATATGTAATACGTCTATCGTTTGAAATATCGTATCCAGTTCTTACTGTTAAAATTGATTTCTTAGCCCATTCCCAACTTACTTCAGGAGTAATAATAACACGAGTTACATCGCTAGTATTTGATTGTTTGTTTAAAGTCCAACCTGGATTATTATAAGTTGGTGCTGCGCTTCCCAAATAATTACGGTATCCTCTATGTGAATTAAATACTGGAACTCCCGCTGCATTATAGTAGGTACCAATATAATCTGTATTGTTAAAATCAGGAGCAGTTCTTAAATAGCCTAAATATAATCCATCTAAGTTTGAACCTTGTTGAATTCTGTTAGAGAATATTTTTGATAAAAAAGTATTCAATGAAAATTTAAATTTATCATTTAAATTATGAGTATAGTTTAAACGGCCAGTTGTTCTTCTGTAATCAGAATTACCATTTAAGACACCTTGTTGGTTCCAATCAGATAAATTAAAATAGATTGAACTTTTTTCGTTACCAGATGAAATAGAAATATTGTTGTTATAAGTTACACCCGTTCTAAATACTTGATCTCTGTTTGCTGAATTATATTCATTTTTATCACCTTTTTTTAGAATTGGAAGGTATACATTTCCATTTTGAGCTACAAATTTTGCACCGCTTAAATTTAAAGAATCAGCTCCTGAGCGAGAAGCAATTTTATCGCCCCAACTTCCACCAGCATTAGCTTTCCATTTTCCACCAGTACCTTGACCATAAGTACCTTGTTTTTCGTATTCTTTATTCACAAAATCAAGCGCTAAAGAAGAGCTAACTTCTACATTAATATTATTTTTTTTGCTACTTCTAGCACCTTTTTTTGTAGTAACAATAATAACTCCATTTGAAGCTCTTGTTCCCCAAACAGCAGCAGCAGCAGCACCTTTAAGTACTTCTACATTTGCAATGTCCTCAGGGTTAATGTCATTTAAGCGTGATTGTTGTACAACTCCATCAGTTCCACCACCAATACTAGAATTACTCATAGGCACCCCATCTATAACAATTAGCGGTTGTAAATTACCAGTAATGGTACTTTGACCTCTAATTTGAATAAATGCACCGGCACCTGGATCACCAGAATTTTTGGTGATAGCTAAGTTTGAAACTTTACCCGACAAACCCTGAATTACTCCTGATTCACCAGATGAAGCAACTGATTTTCCTTGAATTTGAGAAGTAGAATAACCAATTTTACGCAAACTTCTTTGTTCGCCAATTGCGGTAACCCTTACTTCATCAAGCATTAACGGATCTTTTACAAGTACAATGTTTAAACCAGTAGTAGGTGAATTTTGGTCAATTACAATTTCTTTAGCTGTCATTCCCAAAAAGCGGATTTTCAAAGTAGCTCCTGTTTCAGGAATATTCAAACTGAATTTACCATTTTCATCGGTGGTAGTTCCAGAAGTAGATCCTTTAACGGCTACTGTAGCGCCAATAATTGGTTCGCTACCATTAGTCACAAGGCCTGTTACAGTCCTATTTTGTGACCAAACTGTAAGTATGGAAATCATCCACACAAACAAAAAACTTAACAATTTTCTCTTCATATTTTTTTAAATTATCAACATTCAAATTGTGATATTAAAAACAAAAAAACAAAAAAATAATTCATATTTTTAAAATCGTTTGGTTTTAAGGCAATTAAATAATCCACTTTTCCGTTTATCATTAAAATATATGTTAAATTTTAAGATTTTTAATATACCAAATTTTTGACAATCCAATTTTTTTTGTAAGTTTTATCATAAGTTTTTAATGTTTAACATTAACATAACATTTTATTTTTTTTCAAATACTTAATTAGGTAAATTTTAATTTAAATATTTCAGTATTTTTAATTGATAATTTTTTTTATGTAAATGCTATCAAGTATTATTTATTTATAAAACATGAATAATTGTTTCAAACATTGTATTTGCTTAACATTGTAATCTTTATAATTAAGTTTATAAGATTAATATTAAAAATTTCAACATATCATCATGAACAAATTTGCCAATCAGTTAGAAGATTATCGAAACCAACTTTCACATTTAGATAATAAAATTATTGAATTATTGAACCAAAGGGCTTTGATATCGAAAGAAATTGGAATTTTAAAAGTCAATAATAATTTAGAAATTTATCAAAATAAATTCTGGGAAAAAGCGCAATTAATTAGAAGTAAAACGATTGAATCAACTAGTTTGAATGGTGCTATTTCGAATCAAATTTTTGATTTAATACACCAACAATCATTGCTAATTCAAGAAGACATTTTAAAACAAAAAACAGTAAAATAAATTTTATAGTTCATATTTCGTAAATATAAAATTGAAGGTGAAAATGATTTTTTAAAAATACATTTTACAAACAAATATTCCTGCAATTACGCAAACAAAATCTACCAAAAGCATGATGCTTAAAGTGTAGCGACTGTCCTTTATATTTACCGATCCAAAATACAAAGCCACCACATAAAAAGTAGTTTCTGCAGCGCCTTG
>CANGPW010000085.1 GCA_947456185.1 Bacteroidota bacterium
ACGTGAGTTCCGTGATCTCCACCAGGTCCGCTAACTCGGTTGTTTCCATAGTTATTTTCAGTTACATTGTTGTAATTATCACCTACATGTTTTCTACCATTAAATTCTTTGTTTAATTGAAATGCTAATTGTGTTTTAAACTGTTCCTTTGATTCCTTCAAAATAAAAGCCATATCAGAAATTTTTTGATCCCTTTTAGCTGCCATTGATACATTTTTTACTGCCAATGCATCAAACATATTAGTAATTGGAAAAGCTTTTAATTCTTTTTCAGTAGGCATGTCTGTTTTTACAAAATCCTTCAATTTAATAAGGCTTTCTTCTATTTGACTATAAATTAATGACATTTTGGTAGCCTCATTAAATTTTTTCAAATAAAGCTTTTCTGCTTTTTTATATAATTCAAATGATTCCATGTCATTATATGCAACTTCATTGGCTTTTACACCATTAAATTTTTCACAATACGTGGTATATATGCGGGTAACTTCCAAATTATCTTCTTTAACATTACTGTCTAAACCGCCAATAAAATTCCATCCATTATTGTCATCAATATATCCATTATTATCGTCATCTTTTCCATTATTATTGTCATCATTATTATTGGTCCAAATAATACTTTTTAAGTCTTCGTGAGTTACTTCAGTTCCACCGTCAATAACAGCAACAATAACTGTCTTCGACTTTTTATTTTTCAATAAATCACTATATGTTTTTTCGGTGCTAACACCATAAACCTTGTCTTTTTTGTAATCTAAATTAAACCAATTATCTGGTACTTTTTTCTGTGCATTTACATTAGTAAAAAGAATGCCTAAGGTAAATACTAAATAAACTTTTTTGATACTTTTAATAATCATACTTTTTGTAAATAAGAGTTGCAATAAAGCACAAAAAATAAAGATTATCATCCTGAAAAATGTTGAAATTGACCATAAAATTGTTGAGTGGTAAAAACTAAAGCTTAATTTGAAAATAAAAGTGTTGAAATGATGTTGTAAAAAAAATATTGAAAAAACTTTAAAACATAAAAAATTTTGTGTGCAATTTTGTTAAATTGCACCGTTTTAAATAAAAATAAATTTATAACATCATTATACTTCCAACTTATAACAGAAAAAAAAAGCATAAATGGGCCTATTAAGTTTTTTAACACAAGATTTAGCTATTGATTTGGGGACAGCAAATACCTTAATCATTCACAAAGACCAAGTTGTAGTTGATGAGCCATCAATTATTGCCATCAATAGAAGAAATGGAAATGTGATAGCAGTAGGAAGCACTGCTCAACAAATGCATGGAAAAGTGCATGAAGATATAAAAACAATTAGACCATTAAAAGACGGAGTAATTGCCGATTTTCAAGCAGCCGAACACATGATTCGTGGATTAATTGGTATGATTCCTCAAACCAATAAATTTGTAAAACCTCAACAACGCATGGTTATTTGCATCCCTTCAGGAATTACAGAAGTAGAAAAACGTGCGGTAAAAGATAGTGCTGAACGTGCTGGCGCAAAAGAAGTATACTTAATTCATGAACCTATGGCAGCTGCTATAGGTATAGGTATTGATGTTTTTGAGCCAATGGGAAATATGATTATTGATATTGGTGGTGGAACCACAGAAATTGCGGTGATTGCTTTAGCGGGTATTGTTTGTGACCAATCAATACGAGTAGCTGGAGATGAATTTACTGACGACATTTTAGATTATATGCGCAGACAACATAATTTATTAGTTGGTGAAAGAACTGCCGAAAGAATTAAAATAGAAGTTGGTTCTGCTTTGAGTGAATTAGAAAATCCTCCTCAAGATTATGCTGTTAATGGTCGCGATTTAATGACAGGAATTCCAAAACAAATTAGTGTTAGTTATTCAGAAATTGCAGCAGCTTTAGATAAATCAATTTCAAAAATTGAAGAAGCTATTCTTCGTGCTTTGGAGTTAACTCCTCCTGAACTTTCTGCCGATATTTATTCTACAGGTTTATATTTAACTGGTGGCGGGGCTTTGCTTCGTGGGCTAGATAAAAGAATTTCTGCTAAAACTAAATTACCTGTGCATGTAGCTGAAGATCCTTTAAGAGCAGTAGTTAGAGGAACTGGTATGGCACTTAAAAACTTAAAAAGCTATAAGTTTTTAATGACTTAGCTTTTATCGTAGACCATTACTTTTTTTTAATTTATTTCACACAACTAACAATCCCCAAAAAAATAGCTTTTGAATGTAATCAAGGCTAAGAAAAAACATGAAGAACCTAGTATTTTTTATATATAAGTATTTTGTATTTTTTATGTTTTTGGCATTCGAATTTTTTGCGTTAATTGTTTTGTTTCGATTTAATAATTACCAACAAGCAAGTTTTTTAAATTATACTTCCAGCACGAGTTCTACTATTTTTAATACCATTAACAGTACAACTGGTTATTTTAATCTAAAAACTTTAAATGATAGTTTACAGTTAGAAAATGCGCGATTGCGAACGCAATCATTACAATCATATTATCAAAATGGGATTACCAAAACCGAAATTAATGATACGCTTTTTAAACAGCAGTATATTTATATTGCGGCACAAGTAGTCAATAATTCAATTAGCAAACGCAATAATTTTATTACCATAGATAAAGGTACTCTTCATGGTGTTAAACGCTTTGATGGTGTAATTTGTCCCAATGGAGTTGTGGGAATTGTATGGCAAGTAACACCTTATTATAGCTTGGTTCAATCGGTGCTAAATAGTAAAAGTAGCACAGGTGCAAAAATAAAAAAAACCGGTGATATTGGTTCTATAACTTGGGACGGAAGTAATTCCTTGTTTGCTCAATTAAGCAAAGTAAATACTTATGTTCCTGTGGCAGTTGGCGATGAAGTGGTTTCTACTGCTCAATCAGCTTCCTATCCTGAAGAAATCCCAATTGGTAAAATTGTAAAAATAGACCGTAATCCTGAGAAAAACGATTACGATATTACGATATTAATTCATACACCATTTAGCCGTTTAAAAAATGTGTATGTAGTAAGAAATTTATTCAAAGAAAGTCAGCAATCGGCCGAAACTAAAGCATTAGAAGAGGAGGCAAAAAAATGATATTAGATACGCTTAATTACTTGCTAAGATTTTTATTGTTAATATTTTTTCAAATTGCTATTATTAACAATATTGATTTAAGTACTTATGTAAATCCTTACATTTATATAGTTTTTATTTTAAGTTTACCTTATAATACAAAACCTTGGGTGGTATTGGTTTTAAGTTTATTAATAGGCATGACTATGGATTCATTCAGTAGTTTACCCGGTCCGCATATTGCAGCAACAGTTTTAATGGGTTATTCGCGTAGGTTTTATATTATGTTTAGCACCAATAAAGACGATCAAAATGCACCAATAAAACCTAGCATTAGTACAAAAGGACCAGTTGGGTATTTAATATATGTATTTGTGTTAGTTTTTATTCATCATTTTATGCTTTTCTTTTTAGAAGCATTTTCGTTTAACCAATTCTTTTCAACAATTGCACGAATTTTCTTCAGCACTTTATTTACAGTTTTATTAATTATTATGGGTCAGTTGCTGTTTTATAAAATTGCGAAAAAATAATTGAACAATTTGTTTATTTATTCCTTCCTTTATTTTTTACTGTCCGAACAAAAGATTGGCTTAATTGCTTGGATGCTTCGTTAAATAATCTTTCAGGATGCCACTGAATTGAGGCAACAAAAGTATGTGAATTGTTTTTCCATTCAATGGCTTCTATAATTCCATCGCTGCTTTTGGCGGTTATTTTAAATTTTGGCGAAACTTTTTTTACTGCTTGATGGTGTGAACTATTTACCATTAAACTATCCAAGTTCATTGTGGTTTTTAACCACGATTTTGGTTTTACATAAACCCAATGTGCAGAATCAATTCCGAATTGAGCATGATTCAAATTTGATTGAATGGCTTTTGGAATATCTACAATTAAACTTCCACCAGTAGCTACATTTAGTATTTGTTGCCCTCGGCAAATTCCAAGTATTGGTATTTGTCTTTTTAAAGCATAATTTATCAAAACATATTCAATGCTATCACGGTAATTATCTATTTTACCACAATCGTTCATTTGGTCAGCTTCTTGATACAAATTAGGGTTAATATCTTCTCCGCCACCAATGACAATTCCATTACAATGCTTTAAAAAAAATTGCTGAGAATCGGGAGAAAGAAAATAAAACTCTTTGGTAATTATATTGCTGTCACTTTGCAAAATCCACTTTTTTATATTTTCATTTTTATCTTTCGAAATCAAAATAATATTTTGTGCTTGAGCAAAAAAATTGCAAAGCAAAAAAACAAATACAAACAGCAATTGACACTTTTTCATATTTCAATATTATAAAATGTTTGATATAAAAATGCTGTAGGTTTTTAAATTTTACTTTCAATCTTATAAAAATATAAGATTTTATAGGTTTATGTTCTTAAAAATTACTAAAAAACAGACTTCCATTTGTAATTATTAAATAAGTGTTACAAATCACCTTGTTTTTGATTGGTTTTTAACGACATTTGCGCTGCTTTACAAAAAATTGAATGAATAATATAGCTGAGCTAAAACCTTTATTACTAGCCAACACAAAACCAAAAATAGTTATTACCACACACCATAAGCCCGATGCCGATGCACTTGGATCGAGCTTAGGTTTATACAATTTTTTGTTGCAACTGAACATCACATCTCAAGTAATAACTCCAACCGATTATGGGGAATTTTTAAATTGGATGCCAGGTGAAAAAACAGTGATCAATTTTGAAGAAGAAACTGAATTAGCCACTCAAATGTTAGCTGATGCTGATTTTATTTTTTGTTTAGATTTTAACGCGCTAAAAAGAATTAATCTTTTGGGCGATTTAGTAGCAAAATCAGCCGCAAAAAAAGTGATGATTGACCATCATTTAGAACCAGAAAATTTTGATGATTATAGATTATGGACTAGCAAAGCCAGTAGCACTTGCGAACTAATTTATTGGTTCATTCAAACTTTACAATTTGAACATTTGGTGAATAAAGAAATTGCATCGTGTTTATATGCTGGAATAATGACAGATACCGCTTCATTTAAACACGGAAGTACCACCCCAACTACACATAGAGTTGCAGCCGAATTATTAGAAAAAGGGGCTGAAAGCAATTTGATTTTTGAAAATATTTACGATAATTATTCTGAGAACAGAACACGTTTTATTGGTTTCTGTTTAAATGAAAGAATGCAAATATTAAGGGAATATAAAACTGCAATTATTTTAGTTTCTGCGGAAGATTTAGAAAAATATAATATTATTGTTGGTGATTCTGAAGGTTTGGTAAACTACGGTTTGTCGATAGAGGGAATAAAGCTTTCAATATTAGTAGTGGATAGAACCTCTGCACGAAAAATGAGTTTTAGGGCCAAAGGCAATTTCCCTGCAAATGAATTTGCACGAAAATATTTTAATGGTGGCGGACATTTCAGTGCGGCCGGTGGTGAAAGTAAAGATACTTTAGTTAATATAGATATTAAATTGAAAGATGCGATCAAAGAATATGCAGCATATTTAAAATAAAATAAAACAAATAAATAAAAATAAAATGAGAAAATTAGTAATGATTACGGCTGCATTAGCCATGTTTGGAGTAAGTAGCTGTGGAAAAAAAATGCAAACTACTGAAGGTGGAATGTCATACAGAATTATTGAAAGTTCAGACACTGCACGCTTAATTACAAAAGGTGATTTAATGATGATTCAAATGGTTGGATTTTGTCCACTTGCGGATTCTTTAGGTGGAAAAGATACCACTGTTTTTAATTCATATAAAATGGGTAAAGCATATTTTATTCCTGCTGACGAAACTACTTTAAAAGATGTATTTATGATGTTACATAAAGGCGATAGCGCTGAATTTACTGTGAGTGCTGATAGCTTATTCTTAAAAAGTTTTGGTCAGCCTGCTCCAGGTTTTTTAAAACCAGGTGGAAGCATTCATTTTTATGTAAAAGTAGAGAACGTTTATAACCAAAGCGAATTAGAAACTATGCGTGGTGAAGAAAAAGCAAAATCAGTTTTAGCTGATTCATTAGCAGCTACTTCATATTTGGCTAGTTTAACTGGCGTTCAAACTACTGCTTCTGGTTTAAAATATGTAATTACTAAGCCGAGTTCAGGTAAAATGCCTAAATTAGGTCAAGAAGTAGAAATGCTTTATACCGGACTTTTATTAAACGGAACTAAGTTTGACGAAAACCAAAATGCCGCAACGCCTTTTAAATTTACAGCAGGTATGCGTCAAGTAATAGCAGGCTGGGACGAAGCAATTTTATTATTGCACGAAGGTGAAGAAGCTAAATTTATTATTCCTGCTCGTTTGGCTTATGGCGAACAAGGTGGTGGGCCAATTCCTCCAAACTCAACGCTTATTTTTGATGTTAAATTGTTAAAAATAAATCCTGCTCCTGCAAAACCAGCAGCAGCTGATCAAAAATAATGAAATATAAATTTTTAACCATCTTGTTTTTAAGTTTATCAGTTTTTGCTATTGCAAAAACTGATAAACTTTTTGGTAATGGAATATTCAGTGCCAATCAAAAAGGAAAGCCTGAAACAGGAAAAAAACCTGTTAAAAAAAGTGCTACTTCATTTAAAACGATTAGCTATAAAATTATAAAAACAAATAGCCAAGAAAGAGCAGTAAAATCAGGCGAGTTACTCATGATTCATTTGTTTGGTATAGGAAAATTAGCAGATAACAAAGACACAATTCTTATAAATTCTTATGCTATTGGCAATCCATATTTAATTCCTGTAGATGAAGTTACTTTAGGTAAAGTGTTTTTAAACCTTAGGAAAAATGATAGTTTAGAAATGGATGTTTTTGCTGATTCATTATTTAATAACAGTTTTAAACAACCATTGCCACATTTTTTAAAGCAAAACAGTTATATACATTTTTTAGTAAAAGTTGAAAATGTATTTAACCAAAAAGAATTAGAAGAGCTAAAACAAGCAGAGCAAATAATAAGAGCTAGCAAAGATTCAGCAGAAATAAATGCATTGCTTGCTAAATATAAAGACATTAAAACAACTGCTTCGGGTTTAAAATACATCATTACTAAATCAACTACTGGTAATTATCCTCAAAAAGGCGATGAAGTTCAAATGAATTATACCGGAATGTTTTTAGATGGAAAAAAATTTGATGAGAACTTAAATACAGAAAGTCCATTTAGTTTTAAATTAGGAACAGGCCAAGTGATAGCTGGTTGGGATGAAGGAATTTTGTTGCTTCACGAAGGTGAAGAAGCAAAACTTATTATTCCTTCAGACTTAGGTTATGGTGAGCAAGGAACTGGACCAATTCCGCCAAATGCAACATTAGTTTTTGATGTAAAATTATTGAAAATTAAACCAAATACTAAATAATGAAAAAAACAGCTACCATCATTGCGTTATTAATTATTTCAATAACAATCAATGCTCAAACTTGGATAAAAACCGATGGTGGCACTGCTTTTAAATTTATCAGTAAAAACGAAAAAGGGACAAAAGTAATCCCAAACATGATTTTATTAGCTGATTTATATGGTACAGCAAAAAAAGCAATTAATCCATTAGAAGACACCGTAATTTTTAACAGTGTAAGTAGCGACAAACCTTTTTATATTCCAACCGAACAACCAGGATTACAAAATGTATTTTATCAATTACATGCTGGAGATAGTGTAGAAATTAAAATAATTGCCGATACATTTTATAACAAAACTTTCAGTTCACCTGTACCCGATTATGTGGCAAAAGGATCTATTGTAAATTTGTTTTTTCATGTTCAAGAGGCTTTAACCCAAAATGAAATTGAGCAAAAATCAAGGGAACAAAATACGCCATTAATAAAAGTTGATTCACTGCGTTTAAAAAAATACTGTGATAATTTAAAAGGTGTAAAAAAACTTAAAAATGGTTTAAGATATAAAAAATTGAAGCCAAATCCTACCGGAATAATGACTAAAAATGGTTCAATGGTTTCGGTAAAATATAAAGGTTGGTTAATAGAAGGCGATGTTTTTGATGATAATATTAAAGGAGAACCTTTTAAATTTGTAATAGGAATGAATCAAGTAATTAAAGGTTGGGATGAAGGCCTAAGGCAAATGAAAACTGGAGAAAAATGCCGATTAATCATTCCTTGGTATTTGGCTTATGGCTCACATGGAAATGGACCAATTCCACCTTTTACTAGCATAATTTTTGATGTAGAACTCATTGATATAAAATAAAATATTTTAAACCTAAAACACCACATTTTTTATGAAAAAATATAGCATAACCTTAGTTTTAATATGTTTAATAAGTACATTGTTTGCACAGCAATCAAAAACAAAAAAGACTACAAGTAAAGTTACACCAACTAAAAAAACATCAACTTTAATAGGAGAAGTTAAAAGAGAAGACACAAAAATGGAAAACAACGAATTTACAACAGCCACTGGTTTAAAAGTTAAAATTACTGAAAAAGGAAATGGCAAACAAGTAATTAAAGGGGATAAAGTTACTGCTCATTATACTGGAACTTTAGAAGATGGGAAAAAGTTTGATAGTTCAAAAGATAGAAACCAACCTTTTAGTTTTAAAGTTGGAGCTGGACAAGTAATTTCTGGTTGGGATGAAGGTTTTCAACTATTAAGTATAGGCGATAAAGCAACATTTACCATTCCTTCAAATTTAGGTTATGGTGCAAGTGGCGCAGGTGGAGTAATTCCTCCAAATGCTACTTTGGTTTTTGACGTAGAAGTATTAGATGCGGTTGCTAGTCCAGCACCAAAAGCTGCTGTTCCTTACGATGTAACTGGCTTGGATACTATTAAAATGCAAAGTGGTTTAAGATTTTTAAAAGTAGAATCTGGAACAGGCGAAAAAGCGCAACAAGGAAAATATGTTTCGGTACATTATACTGGTTATTTAATGGATGGAAAAAAATTCGATTCATCGTTGGAACGTGGCGAACCAATAGAATTTCAATTAGGAAAAGGAATGGTTATTAAAGGTTGGGAAGAGGGAATAGAATTAATGCATGTTGGCGACAAAATGCGTTTTATTATTCCAAGTGAATTAGCTTATGGAGAAAAAGGTGCTCCCGGAGCAATTCCTGCTAATGCAACGCTAATTTTTGATTGTGAACTGGTAGGAGTGCAATAAATAATAAT
>CANGPW010000086.1 GCA_947456185.1 Bacteroidota bacterium
GTGGTGGTAGGTAAAATGGTTAAATAAGTATCTTCACTAATTATATTAAAGTAATCTGTTAGTTGGCTTTGAACCATTTTCCATTGATCGTACCTAAAATTATCAATTAAAATTAAAAAAGTAGGAATGTCTTTATCAATTACTGGCATCAATTTTTTATTGATCACAGTATGGCTCATAGCTGGTGTTTTAGCGTCAGGTTTTTTCAAGAAATTTACAAAGTTTTTCTCTATAAATTTCACCCAATCGTTATTGGCATCACGTTTTTGCATGGCCAATATTTCATCCATTCCGGTGTCGCCACTTTTGGCTAATTCTAGTTCCCAATAAATTAGTTTTTTGTATAAATTTACCCAACTTTCATAGTCATTTACATCATACAATTCCATGGCTATTTGCCTAAATTCTTGTTGGTAATTTTGAGCCGTTTTTTCAGTTACCAATTGCTTGCTATCCAAAATACGTTTAAGCGATAATAAAATTTGACTAGAGTTAACTGGTTTAATCAAATAATCAGCTATTTGATTGCCAATGGCATCTTCCATAATATGCTCTTCTTCACTTTTGGTAATCATTACTATTGGCACCTCAGGAGTAATGGCTTTTATTTGAACCAATGCTTCTAAACCACTGATTCCAGGCATGTTTTCATCTAAAAAAATAACATCATATCGCTTTAGTTTTACTGCTTCTACAGCATCTACGCCACTTGTAACTTTATCTACCGTATAACCTTTATTAGTTAAGTAAATAATATGTGGCTTTAATAAATCTATCTCATCATCGGCCCAAAGAATACTTGTATTGCTCATTTATGTTTTTGTTGTTTTTGCAAAGATTACTTGTTTACTTGAATTTAAAAATTGTTTCTGATTTATTTACTATTATGTTTATAAATGGTAAATATAACGTGGTTCTTGGTGCTTTAGTATTTTTTTCGCACGTGTGGGTAAACCTAAGTGTCTGCCCTGATTATGAAACCATAACAAATTCCCCAATAAATAAAATCAATCATTCAAATTTGTAATCTTCCAATCTTTCAAATCTTGTAATCAAAAATAACCTATTTTTGAACCGTGAATATATCCAATAAAAAGAAAATAATCAACGATCCTGTATATGGTTTTGTAAATATACCTTTTGAATTAATATACGATTTAATTGAACATTCGTGGTTTCAGCGCTTGCGCAGAATTAAGCAGTTAGGGCTTTCGTATTTGGTTTATCCTGGAGCTCAACATACGCGTTTTCAACATGTAATTGGTGCCATGAGTTTAACTTTTCAAGCGGTAGAAATTTTAAAAAGTAAAGGAATTGAAATTACAAATCATGAGGCTGAATCGGTTTGTACAGCCATTTTATTGCACGACATGGGGCATGGTCCATTTAGCCATACGCTTGAAGGTTTAATTATAGAAGATGTTCCTCATGAAGAAATTTCATTGCGTTTTATGGAATTATTGAATGAACAATTTGAAGGTAAATTAACTACAGCCATTGAAATATTTACCAATAAATACCCTAAAAAATTCTTGCATCAATTGGTATCTAGTCAGTTAGATATGGACAGATTGGATTATTTACGCAGAGATAGTTTTTATTCTGGTGTGCAAGAAGGAACAATTGGCCACGATAGAATTATAAATATGCTCAATGTGGTGAATGATGAATTGGTAATTGAGGAAAAAGGAATTTATTCAGTTGAAAAGTTTTTAATTGCCCGAAGGCTCATGTATTGGCAAGTTTATTTGCACAAAACAGTGGTGGCTGCAGAGCAATTATTGATTAAAATAATAGAACGTGCAAAATTTTTAGCATCTCAAAAAGAGGAATTATTTGCTACTCCTGCTTTGCATTATTTTTTATTTAATAAAATAAATAAGAAAACATTTTATAACAGCAATGAAGCCATTGAAAATTATGCACTTTTAGATGATGATGACATTTTTACTTCCATAAAAGTTTGGTGTAACCACCAGGATAAAATATTAAGCACGCTTTGTAATATGCTTCGCAATAGAAAACTACCAAAAATAGTTTTGCAAAATACACCATTTGATAAAACTACAGTAGAAAGTTACAAATTCATGGCTGCCGATAATTTAGAAATTACAATGGACGAAGCTAGTTATTTTGTTTATACCGATTCTGTTCAAAATAAAGCATATAGTGCTAATAATTTTCACATAAATATTTTATTCAAAAATGGCCAAGTGATTGATATTGCTGAAGCCAGCGACCAATATAATATTGATTCATTAACTAAATTGGTTACCAAATATTTTTTGTGTTTTGTAAGGTGATGAGTTAATTAGTAAATAGGTTTATAAGAAAAATAAGTTTAAATTTAAACAGTAAACCAATTAACTAGTAAACCAATCAACTCGTCAAGTAATCAACCATTCATTTGAAAATTGAAAATCAATCCTTTATATTCGTACATTAAATTATTAAAAAAATGCAAATAAGTGTAGCGCAATTGGCGCAATTATTAAACGGAACCGTTGTAGGTAATCCAGATATTTTACTTTATACCGTTGCAAAAATTGAAGAAGGGCAGGAGGGTGCGCTTTCATTCTTAGCCAACATGAAATATGAAACACATTTGTACAATACTTTATCGAGTGCAGTTTTAGTAAATAATGATTTTGAACCAAGTGGAATAGTGGAAGCCACTTTAATAAAAGTAGAAAATGCTTACGCGTCATTTACTTTTTTATTAGAACAATTTGCAGCGCAAGCAAATAAAAAAGAAGGAATTGAAGAGGGCTCTGTAATAAATAAAAATGCAGAATTGGGATCAAATATTTATGTAGGTGCTTTAACCTACATTGCCCAAGGAGTTAAAATTGGAAATAATACCCAAATTTATCCAACTAGTTATGTTGGAGACAATGTAAAAATAGGTACTAACTGTATCATTTATGCTGGAGTTAAAATTTATAATGATTGTGTAATTGGAAACAATGTAATTATTCACTCCGGAACTGTTATTGGCAGCGATGGTTTTGGATTTGCTCCTTTGGCCGATAGGTCATACAAAAAAATTCCTCAAATTGGAAATGTAATCATTGAAGATGATGTGGAAATTGGTAGCAATAGCAGTATTGATAGAGCTACAATGGGAAGTACCATTTTACGAAAAGGAGTAAAATTAGATAATTTTGTTCAAATTGCTCATAATGCTGTAATTGGTGAACATACAGTAATTGCTGCTCAAAGTGGAGTGGCTGGTAGTTCCAAAGTTGGAAAATATTGTGTAATAGGTGCGCAAGTTGGAATTGTTGGTCATATTTCTGTTGCAGATGGTAACATCATTGCCGGAAAAAGTGGAATAAGTGGAACAATTAAAGATGAAAATAAAAAGTGGTTTGGTTCTCCAGCATTTGAATATGCGGAGTCAATTAAATCTTCCATTATTTACAGAAAATTACCTCAGCTATATAAAACCATTGCTATCCTTGAAAAAAAAATGAATGAAAAATAGTTTTTTGCAACTGTAACTTTTTTAGCAAGAATTCGTTTTAGTTGTTATTTTATTACAAATGTGCTTAATGAATGACTGTTAAAGAATACAATACATGTGTTAAAAATTATGCTGATTCAGTTTTTCGATTCATTTATAAAAATATAAAAGATGAGGAAAAAGCCAAAGATATAGTGCAAGATACATTTGTTAAAATGTGGGTAAAAGTTGATGATATAATTGCAGAAAAAGCAAAGTCATACTTATTTACCGCTGCCTATAACACCATGATTGATGCCATAAGAAAAGATAAATACAAAGCTACTTATGAAGATCATTATGATGATTATTTAACTACTCATAACACGTTTAATGATTTGAAAGAAATAATAAATTTGGCTTTTAGTAAATTAAATGAAACGCAAAGAAGTGTTGTGATGTTACGTGATTATGAAGGCTACTCTTACGATGAAATTGGGAAAATTACAGGTTTGAATGAAAGTCAAGTAAAAGTATATATTTATAGGGCTAGGTTAAGTATGAAAAAATTTATTAGTTCATATGAAAACGTGGTTTAACTATTTAAAATACAATTTTGAACTATATAAAATATCACAAAGAAAAAAAAGTAAAATGGAAATAAATATTAATAATTACGAAGTATATGTAATTGATTTTATTGACGGTATGTTAAATGAAATTGATACTGCTAATTTATTGATTTTTTTAGACCAAAATCCAGCTTTAAAAGAAGAATTTGAAATGCTAATCAATTCATCAAATTTAATTCCATTGGAACATAATTCATTTGAAAGTTCATCGTTGCTTAAGCCAACAAATATTAATGTAAACAACTATACTGAAAAACTAATTGCGTTTATTGAAAACGATTTATCCCAAATAGAAAAAGAAGTTTTATTAAGTGAAATAAATAGGTATCCTGAACTTAAAAAAGAATACGAATTATTTTTAATAACCAAGTTGACTCCTGATTTAAAAGTATTATTCAATAACAAAGAAAGTTTAATCAAAACGCCTTTTAGAATAATTCCTTTGTATACCAAAATTTCAGCCATTGCAGCATCATTTATAGCTGTAATTATTATATTTTATTTTGTAAATAATTTCAATTCCAAAAATCAGTTAGTTAATAATGATGAAATCTTTAAAGCAAAACAAGATTCAATTTCAAAGATTTTAAAATCTAAAAATAATATTCCTATCCAATTACAACAGGATAACGAAAAAGAAATGTTGGCATTTGGAGGTGTAAATGCTGCATTAGTTAAAAAGAATGTTAAAAAACCAATGGTTTCTCCAGCAATACCTTTAAATAAAAACAACAAAAATTTATTTAAAGAAAACCCTTTAAATAATAACAATAATCATTCAATTACTCCAATTCCATTGCCAAAAAAGATAATATCGAATAATAGCTTAATCAATAATAATATTACTCAAATAGAAGTATCAAAATTGGATGAAAAACAAGCTTTAAAAGAAAATAATGCCGATACATATTTACCAAATAACAATCAAATTGCCTTTCAAAATATTGAATCAGCTAATATTGAAAACAAAGATAGAAGTATAACTGGTTACTTAAAAAATCAGCTTCAAATTACTGCTCTATCTGAAGTAATTGCTGTAAATAAACCAACAAATTCACCTGAAAATATTACTTTAGCTGAATCAATTGGGTTAAATGTTTTGTCAATTTATAACATGGTTTCAAACCATGATTTAAAAATTAAAAAAACTTACAACAATGATGGTGAAATAGAAAAAGTTAGAATAGTTGCTACTGGTTGGTAAAACATAATTTGCAGTTAGCAATTAATAAAAATATTCAATTTTTAAATTACCTAATTACTCATCACAGCAATTTTTATTTTTACCAATCCTTCATCAAATTGTAATTCAGTTTGAGTTGTTTTTGAAGGGATTTGATACCTGTGAAAAGGATTATAACCAACATCTTTATAATCACTCCAACTTAATTTTGTTTGATCTGTGCCAATAGCTTCAAAATAAAATTTACTTCCCGAAGTAAGCTCACCATTGTTAATATTTAAAATTGTTTCTAGTTTTTCATTTGGAACACAATCTACTATTTTTAAATAACCTCTGCCTAATAAATTTCCTTTGAAATAATAACTCGCATATTTTCCTGAAATGTTTTTCGAAAAGAACCACGACATTGTACTGTCTATTTTTTTATCCCAAGGACTTAATTTTGCTATATTTTGAATATTGTTTAAATAAGCAAATGTTTCATAAACTGGCTTATTTATAATAATACTTCTATCTACTTTAAACTCTCTAGGAAAAAACAACGAAACTCCAAAAAATAAACCTATTAACAACCAAAAACTTATAAATATTTTAAATAGTTTCATGTTTTTTACTTTTATTTTTGTTAAAAATTAGTCTTAAAATTTAAATGCTTGTTCTATAATTAATGCTTGTTCTTCAATATGAACTTTACTATATCCAGTTGCAGTTGACGCGCTACTTTCTCTACTTATTCTTTTTAAATGTAAGTTATTGTCCCAACGCAATAAGTACAACCATGCACCCATATTTTTTGGTTCTTCTTGAACCCAATAAAATTCCGCTTTTTCATATTTTTTATAAATTGCTGAAAGTTGTTTTAAAGGTATTGGATATAACTGTTCCAATCTTACTATTGCCACATCTTTTCTATCATTTTTCTGTTGAAATTCTAATAATTCATAATAAATTTTACCTGAACAAATCAATACTCTTTTTACTGATTTTTTGTCTGTATAATTATCATCAATTAATTCTTGAAATCCACCACTTGTAAACTCTTCCAATTTACTTACACATTTTGGATTACGTAATAAACTTTTTGGCGTCATTATTACCAATGGCAATCTAAAATCACGTTTCAATTGTCTACGTAATGCATGAAAATAATTTGCAGGATTGGTAATATTGCAAACTTGCATATTCCAATTTGCACATAGTTGTAAAAAACGTTCTATCCTAGCCGATGAATGTTCAGGTCCTTGACCTTCATAACCATGAGGAAGCATTAATGTTAAGCCACTATATGTTTTCCATTTTGTTTCCGCACTTGCCAAATATTGATCAATTATAATTTGTGCTCCATTACCAAAATCGCCAAATTGTGCTTCCCATATTGTTAAATCATTAGGTGTAAACATGCTATATCCATATTCAAAACCGAGTACAGCATATTCACTTAAAAATGAATTATAAAACTCCACATTTCCTTTTTTTAAATCACCTAAGCTATCTAAAGTATTATGTGCTAGTTCACTGTCTTCTTGTTTTATAATTGCATGTCTATGACTAAATGTACCTCTTTCGCAATCTTGTCCGCTCATTCTTACACCATGACCTTCATTCGATAAAGATGCATAAGCCATTAATTCGCCCATTGCCCAATCAAAATTATCGTTTTTGATCATGTTTTTTCTATCGTTAAATAGTTTTTCTATTTTACTAAATGCTTTAAAATTACTTGGAATTTCTGTAATTTTTGAAGCTAGCTCTTTAAATAATTTATTGTCAATACTAGTTTTAGGGGATTGATTAAAATCTTCCATTTTTGCTGATCGGAATCCTTCCCATTTTTCTGCTAAAAAATTCTTCGCCTTAGTAACCTCCGCTGCTTTTGCACTTTCTAATTTTTCTTGTAATTCTTTTCTAAATTCAGCATCCATTTCCTTCGCCAAATCAGCCTCTACACTTCCTGAACTTAATAGTTTTTGGTTGTATATTTCTCGTGGATTTGGATGCGCTGCAATGGCTTTATATAATAATGGTTGGGTAAATCGTGGTTCATCACCTTCATTATGGCCATATTTTCTATAACCTAACAAATCAATAAATACATCGCTATTAAATTCCTGACGATATTCCATTGCTAATTTTACGGTATAAACTACCGCTTCTGCATCATCTGCATTTACATGAAATACTGGGCATAAAGTAGTTTTTGCCACATCAGTGCAGTAAGTTGAAGTTCTTGCATCTGTATAATTGGTAGTAAACCCAATTTGATTATTAGTAACAATATGAATACATCCTCCAACAGAATAAGCTTTTAAACCTGCCATTTGTAATACTTCATAAACTACACCTTGGCCCGCAATTGATGCATCGCCATGTAATAATATTGGCGCAACTTTATCTATATTTCCTTTGTAATCTTTATCTAATTTAGCCCTTGTTAATCCCTTTACTACTGGGTTTACAGTTTCTAAATGAGATGGATTTGGAGTTAAAACTAATTTTACATTCTTTTTAGTTCTTGTAATTATATCCGATGAAAAACCTAAATGATATTTTACATCTCCTTCAAATATTCCCTCATCTTCCGCGCTTTTTCCTTCAAATTCCTTAAATATATCTTCATAAGATTTACCTAAAATATTTGCCAATACATTCAAACGCCCTCTATGAGCCATTCCTAATACAAACTCTTCCACACCTAACTCAGCGCCATATTGAATTACTTCATCTAATGCGGGAATCAATGTTTCTAAACCTTCTAATGAAAAACGCTTTTGACCAACAAATTTTGTATGAATAAAATTCTCGAAAACAGCTGCCTGGTTTAATTTTGATAGTATGTGTCTTTTTTCTTCTAATTTTAATTGAGGTGTGTTTTTACAACTTTCCATTTTTGCTTGTAACCAAGCAATTTTTTCAGGAGTTCTTATATATATATATTCTGCACCAATGCTTTTGCAATATGTTTGTTCTAAATGTGCAATAATATCTTTTAGTTTAGTTGGCCCAATTCCAATTTCTACTCCAGCGTTAAATGTTTTCTCTAAATCACTTTTGTTCAAACCAAATGTTTCAATAGCTAAATCAGGATAATATTGTCTTCTTTCTCTAACTGGGTTAGTATCTGTAAATAAATGACCACGTGATCGGTAACCTTTTATTAAGTTAAGTACGTTTATTTCTTTTAAAATGTCTTCTGATAATACAGAGTTATTTACCGTTTTACTATTACCTTTAAATTTTTGTTGGCCCATCTCAAAGCCTTCAAAAAACTTTTGCCACCCAAAATCAACCGAATCCGCATTAATTAAATATTGTTCGTAAATATGCTCAATTGCAGTTACATCAGCATTAGAAATATATGATAATTTATCCATTTTTTTGTTAAAATCAACTGCAAATATAACCCGATGATTTTAAGATTTGAAAATCCTTTCAATAAAAATTGATGATATTATTACTTTTTTTGCATTACTAAGTTGAAGCTCCAAGATTTTATTTCTATTAATTTCTTTACATGAACAATTTCAAATTATAAATATTGAATTATAAAAGGTTATTTGTTTTTATCTTTACTAATGAATTTAATTTTCTAATATTAAATAATATTTTCTACTATTCAGTAATAGAAATATATAATATCAATGAATATAGTTTTTATGAAGTCAAAAGAGTTCACATATATAAACTAACTTTAAATTTAAAAAAGGTTGTATTTATAAATAAATTACATATTCAAATAAAAAGCTTAATAAAAAGGAAAAACAAATGAATATTAATAGGGTTTTAGGATAAAAAAGTTGTTAAAAGAATAAATAAAGTTGTTCATAATCAGGTAAGGAGAAAAAAGAGTAAAAAAAAGGTGTTACAAAATTAGGAAAGGCGTA
>CANGPW010000087.1 GCA_947456185.1 Bacteroidota bacterium
GGTTAGAAATGTAAATATGGGTAAGTTTGAATCTGTTTTAGAACCTATGGAATCCCTAACCAAAATTAGGTATAAAGATGCTGGTAGTATGGCAAATATTCAACAAGAAGGCGATAGAATGAAAGTAATTTTCAATAATCACGTTAAAGCAATTGCTCCAGGGCAAAGTGCCGTTTTTTATGATGGAAACGATGTTATTGGTGGAGGTTGGATACAAGGAAGTTTTGATGTATAATTATAAATTCAAAAAGTGATCGCAAATTATTGCAGTAGCAATAGCAGCATTTAAACTTTCCGCTTCTCCAAATCGTTTGATACTAATTTTTTTATTAATAAATGGTAGTAAATTTTCATTTATTCCTTTTCCTTCATTGCCAATTATTAAAATAGATGGCGTAGTTAAAGATGCACTTTTCAATGCAATTCCATCCATAAAAGTACCATAAACAGGTAATTGATTAGCTTCAAAAAAACCAATCAAATCTTCATAAAAAATATTTACCCTAGCTATACTTCCCATAGTTGCTTGAATACATTTATTATTATAACAATCTGCTGTATTTTCTGAACAAACTATATTTTTTATTCCATACCAATCAGCAATTCTAATAATTGTTCCAAGGTTTCCTGGATCTTGAATTTCATCTAAAACAATGGTAAATTCACACTTTAAATGATTGTATTTAAAGAACTTGTCTTTCATTGCAACTTGTACTACAATGTCTCTTGTACTTTTTAAGGAACTGATTTGTTCAATTTCATTTTGAGTACATAAAAAAAGTTTTGCATTATTTTTATATTTTGGAAATATATTGCACCATTCATTGGTAGCGTAAATTGCTTCTATGTGTAAATTTGAATTTAGAATTTCTATAGCAGTTTTACTACCTTCGACCAAAAAAAAGCCTTCGGAATATCGACTGGCTTTGTCTTTTAAACTTTTTAAAAATTGAATATTACGTTTGCTTAGCATAAATAAAAATATAATTCCTTTACTAATTCTTGCTTTTGCTAGCATGGTTAGCGCTTGCAATATAAGTAGATTTCATAAACGAGAAGGTCCAAAATTAGTAAAAAATAAAATTGAAATTTTCGAAAAAAGCAAAAGTAGATTTTATGAATCAGATTTAGAAAGTCAAACAAAACAAAAACCCGGTGTAAAATTTATAGGTTTGGTTAGGTTAAATGTGTTCTTTTATAGAATAGGTGACGCCTCTAAAAGTGATTCTAAATTAAAACGGTTTTTTAGAGACGACTTAGGTAGAGTTCCTGTTATTATTGATTCTACCATGATAGATGTGAGTGTAAGGGCAATGAAAAATTACCTAAAATCACAGGGTTATTATTATGCTGAAATATACTATACTGTAACTGATACTAAACTTTTAAAGGAAAGAAAAATAGTTACTTATTTTATTAAATTAAATACCCAATACAAGTATGGTAAACTGCATGTAAATTGTCCCGACAAAAATATTTATGATATTATTAACGCTTCACTTGATGAAAGTTTTATAAAATTAGGTCATTCCTTAAAACGTGAAGATTTATTAAACGAACAAAATAGAATATTGAATTTATTAAGAAATAAAGGTTTCTATACTTTTGCAAAAGAATTTATTGATTTTAAAACAGATACTAACTTTGCAGATGATCATATTGCTATAGAAATAAACATTAAAAATCAAGAAGATTTAAAGCCTTTTAAAATTTATATTATTCGAAATATTACCATAGAAGTTGAACCAAGTATTAAACTTTTAAATATTAAACATGATACATTATTTACTACAGGATTTAAATATTTAGAAAACGGCAGTAAAATTCATCCAAATATTTTGGCAAAAATGAATTTTTTAACAACTGGAGATTTATTTCAACAAAATAATTTGATTAAAACTTATGGTAGGTTTAACGATTTGCAGCTTTTTAAATTAATCACAATTACGCCAACTATTATTGAAAATGACAGTCAAAATTTTATTGATTTTTATATAGAACTCAAACAACAAAAAAAGTATGATGTTTCAATAGAACCGCAAGCAATTACTAGTGATCAAGCTAATTTAATTAATGTTAATTCATTTAGAAATTATGGTTTAGCAGCTGTTCTTCAGTTAACCGATAGAAATATTTTTCATAATGGGGAAATTCTACAATTGCGTTTTCGTTCAAGTTTTGAGGCACAAAGCGGTGATAGTATTCCTGTTAGTCCTTTTTTTAATAGTAGCGAACAATCTTTTTCGGCAAGTGTTACCATTCCTCAATTATTGTTTTTTAATAAAATTGATAGAAAAATAAACAATGCAAATACCAAAACAATTGTAAACTCATCTATTATTTACGAAAAAAATGTACAATATGAAAGACGAGTTTTTACCATAGGTTCTTCTTATCAAATTAATCGTAAACTCATTAGTTATTATGTAGCATTTCCGGAAATTAGTTTTGTTAAAACAAGTTTCACGAATTCAAGTTTAGAAGCAAGAAGTAAAACAGATATTTTTCTTCAAAATGTATTTGCAAATAATTTAATTATAAATGATATAAGACTTGGTTTTACTTTTAATAATCAAATTAAAAGTAAAGGAAAAAGTTATGTTTTCCTTCGTTGGGATGCTTTAGAATTAGCAGGTAATTTAGTTTCGGCATTAAACATTTTATTAGATGCTCCAAAAGTTTCTGATTCTACTAAAAATATCAAAAATCAATACGAATTATTTGGATTAAATTACTTTCAATACATTAAAACGTTTGTCGATTTTAGATATAATCATTGGATAGATCCTAATAATTCAGTTGTTTATCGCATTGCCTTTGGCTATGCATTACCTTATGGAAATTCACCAAATTACATACCATTTGAAAAAAGATTTTTTACAGGTGGCGCTAATAGTTTAAGGGCTTTCAGACCAAGGTCAATTGGTCCAGGTGTTTACTATTCTACAAATCAAATTGATAAATCGGGCGATATCAAACTTGAACTAAACATGGAATACAGATTCAATATTTATAAACAATTTTTTGAAGGTGCTCTTTTTACAGATGTTGGTAATGTTTGGGCAGTTAGACAAGATAGTAGGGAAGGAGCAAATTTCAATTTTTCAAATTTTTATAACGAATTAGCAGTTGGTTCTGGAATTGGAGTTAGACTTAATTTAAGTATTTTTATTTTTAGACTAGACGGTGCTTTTCCAATTCACGATCCAGCTAAGCCCTATGGTAGCAGATGGGTAATTAATAACGCCAAGGATATTGACTGGTATTGGAACAATAGTATTTTTAACTTTGGAATAGGTTATCCATTTTAGTTTTATTTGAAATATGCTTTTTAACTCATTACATTTTCTTATTTTTTTTCCAATAGTAACTTTATTATACTATTTATTAAAACAAAAATACCGTTGGATACTACTTTTTATTGCCAGCACTTACTTTTATTCGGCATTTTTTTTACCTTATATTTTAATACTTTATTTCATTATAATCATTGATTATGTATGTGGAATTTTAATAGAAAATAGTAAAAATAAAACAAAATTATTTTGGCTACTATACAGTATAATCAGTAATATTGGTTTACTTTTTTATTTTAAATACTACAATTTTTTTATTGATGTTTTTGTTGAATACTTACCTAATGTCAAACATTTAGATATTATACTTCCAATTGGTCTTTCATTTCACACTTTTCAGTCGCTAAGCTATACCATTGAAGTATATAAAGGAAAGCAAAAAGCTGAAAAACATATTGGATATTTTGCCAATTATGTACTGTTTTTTCCTCAAATGGTGGCTGGGCCAATTGAACGATACGATTGTTTAGGAAAAGAATTACGAAGTAAGCATGTATTTAATTTTAAAAATATAAGCAATGGACTAAGGTTAATTCTATATGGTTTGTTTGTAAAAATGTGTATTGCCGATAATTTAGCTCCTTTAGTAAATGAATTTTATAGTAACCCAACTCAGTATTATTCAAGTTCAGCTTGGATAGCATTAATAGCTTTTTCTATTCAAATTTATGCCGATTTTTACGGATATTCAACCATTGCCGTTGGTGCCGCTCGACTATTAGGAATAAATTTAATGGATAATTTTAATCAACCATATTTTGCAACTAGTTTTTACCAATTTTGGCAACGTTGGCATATTTCATTAACCACTTGGTTTCGTAATTATGTATTTTTTCCAATGGGTGGAAGTTATGTCAATGCTTTTCGTTGGATTATAAATGTTTTATTGGTGTTTGCTTTAAGTGGTTTTTGGCATGGCGCCAACTATACCTTTATTATTTGGGGTTTTCTTCATGGTTTGTTTTATTTAATTGAAAAAGGTTTTTCAAATTTTATTCCTGTTTTCATCGCTAAAAACAAAATCTTTTTAACTTTTGGAGCCATAGCTACTTTTACTTTGGTAACCTTTATTTGGGTGTTTTTTAGGGCCGAAAATTTTGATAAAGCTTTGTTAGTAATAAAGCAATGTTATACATACACTTTTGAGGCAAAAAAGGATTTACTGATAAACATTCAAACAATAACCATGCTGGCTGTTTTTATAGTTTTTGAAATAGTTATTTATAAATCTCGTTTCGATTTGTTCTTTCAAAATCAAAAAACAGTAATTCGCTGGTTTGTATATATTATACTAGCATTTTGCTTGTTATTATTTAGCGGAATTCAAAGTTATCAATTCATTTATTTTCAATTTTAAGCATGAAAAAACTATTTTATAAACTTTGTGCAGCTTTATTAATAGGAGCATTCATCATTTTTGTTTCTAATATTATTTATACTAAATATTTTTTCAAAAATGATTTAGTATTATTAGACGCTAAGATGCTAATGCAATTAGATAGTTTACAATATAATAGTGATGTATTGTATTTTGCTGAATCTAGTAACGGAACTACAGCCAATTCCGACACTTGTTTGCTTTCTATTTCTCAAATGATTGATACACTTTCTCCTCTTAAAATAAATGCTGTTGAACATGGTGCCATTCACGCCAAAACATATTTAAATTTAATAAAACATATTAATTCAAATGCTTTAGTTAAAACCTTAGTGGTTACTTTAAACGCTCGTTCTTTTGGCTCACCATGGATCAATTCAAAATTAGAAACAAATTTATCGCAAGCCAATGTAATGTATGAAAGCATGCCTGCAATTTTTAAACGAATAAAACTAACCTTTAACGCTTTTGATAATAAATCTGTTCAAATGCGAGATTATATAAACGAACAAAATTGGTCGAAAAGTAAAATAAATGTTCCTGAAGAATTTCCTTACAAAAATGTTCGCCAGTGGGATAATGCAATGGCATATGGAACTTATCTTTTACCTAATGGTGATTGGGATGTTCCAAAAATTTCTTTAGCTTGTCATTATATAAAAACATATGCATTTACAATTGATACTTTAAATAATCCTAGAATAAAAGACTTTGATGAAATTGTAACGGTTGCAAAGCAAAAAAATTTAAAACTTATTTTTCATTTATTAGCTGAAAATGTTCAATATGCAGATAGTTTGGTTGGAAAAGAATTGCATCATATTATGCAAGAAAACAAACAATTATTAATGGATAGATATTCCAGAAAAGGTGCAATTGTGGTAAATAGTTTTGAGCTAGTAAATGGAAAAGATTTTATTGATCAGAACTGGACAACAGAACATTATAACCAAAATGGCAGATGGATTTTAGCAAAAAATGTATTCAGATACATAAAATAAAATTTCTAAATACTAAAATATACTATGTATTCGTTTTACTTATAATTAACTAAATTATATGATAAAAATTTACACTGAAGACGATTTATTAAACTACATTTATAAGGAAACAAATCCCCAGGATTCCTTATCAATTGAAAATGCAATCAATGAAGATGATTCATTGAGAACAATTTATCTAGAACTTTTAGTAGGCATTGATTTACTCAATAAAACTTATTTTAGACCTAGTGAAATTACCCTTGAAAACATTCTACAAAAAGCCAAAGAAGGTTTAAAGCAAAACGTAGATTAACAAAAAAGCCTTTGCTGAACATTCAACAAAGGCTTTTTATGCGTTTCAATTTGTTTACTTAAATAAACTAAAAATATCGTTTCCAAATATGAGTAGCATTAAACCTAATAGTATCACTGTTCCAACTGTTTGAACGCGTTCTTGTATTTTTATACTTATTGGCTTTCTAGTTACCATTTCTATAATTAATAATACCACGTGACCACCATCTAAAGCAGGAATAGGTAAAAAATTCATAAACGCTAATCCCATTGAAATTAATGCAGTTAGCATCCAAAAGTTTAACCAATCCCAAGTAGGTCCAAAATATTTTGCTATTCCAATTGGACCTTGAACTGCTTTGTTAACAGGAATGTCACCATTAAAAATTTTACCCCAACCAGCTATTTGACCAGCTATGGTTTCATATGCTTGGTTAATTCCCGCAGGAATCGAAGCAAAAAAAGTATAAGAAATAGTATCAAACTTCCAATTTTTGTCAGTTGGCATAAAACCTAACTTTCCATCAGTTCCAATTTTTGAATTCAGTATTAATGTATCTTCATTTCTAATAACAGTTATTGAAGTTTCTTTTCCTGCATAAGCAATAAGCAATGGCTGAAATTCATCAAAACAATTGATTTTATTTGTATCAACTCCTGTTATTTTATCATTTGGCATTAAACCTGCTTTTTCCGCAGCCGAACCAATACTGGTTTTTTCTACAAATAATTCCATTCTTGGAGTAAAAAAACCACCTTTTGTCTTTTTAGTCAATCTTTTCAAAAAGTCGTTTGGTAATTTTATATCCACCATCGAATCATTTCTGTTAACTGTATATATAGGATTTTCACTCATTATTATTTGAGCGTTTAACGCATCTTCTAAATGAATAATTTTATTTCCATTTACTGATTCAATTTTATCACCCATTCTAAAGCCCATTTCTTGAGCTAATTCGCTAGGAGCAATTCCTTTTTTTACCGAACTATTTAAAAGTAGTTTTTCACCATAATAATATTTTATTCCTGAAAAAATGATAATACCTAATATTACATTAAATATAATACCACCAAGCATTACAATCATTCTTTGCCAAGCTGGTTTACTTCTAAATTCCCATGGTTCTGCTGGTTTTGTTAAATCTTGGTTACCCATGTTTTCATCAACCATTCCATTAATTTGAACATAGCCGCCCATTGGAAACCAACCTAAGCCATATTCAGTGTCTCCTTTTTTAAATTTAAATAGTGCAAAATTTAAAACACTTGGCATTGGAAACAAAAAATCAAAGAATAAATAAAACTTATCTACTTTTATTTTAAAAAGCTTTGCTGCTAAAAAATGTCCTAATTCGTGAATTAATACTAATATGGAAAGTGCCGCAATTACTTGCGCTATCATGATGAATGTTTGCATTTATTTTATTTATTTATTTTTTATGGTTAACTATATTATTAATAGTTTTAAGGCGCGCAAAATTAAAAAACTATTTGACATTATTGAATCAAACTTTTTGCAAATCTTCTTGTCTCATTATCAGTATTTATATAGTCATCTAAACTAGGTTTTTGTATAAAAAAAACTTTATTCATACACGCTTCATTTATTTCTGCAATTTGCAAAAATTTAATTTTATCTTCTAAAAATGCGGCTACTGCAACCTCATTTGCGGCATTTAATATACAAGCTTTATTTCCGCCAATTTTCATTGCTTCATATGCCAATGCCAAATTTCTAAAAGTTTCCAAATCTGGTTCTTCAAAAGTTAAGTTATTTATTTCCTTAAACGACATTCTTTTAAACGATGATTTTGTTCTTTCTGGATAAAAAAATGCATAATGAATTGGTAATTTCATATCCGGCAATCCCATTTGCGCCTTTATACTACCATCATTAAACTCTACCATACTATGAATTATCGATTGCGGATGAACGACTACTTCAATTTGATTATTTTCAACTCCAAATAGCCATTTTGCTTCTATTACTTCCAAACCTTTGTTCATTAAAGTTGCAGAATCAATCGTGATTTTTGCACCCATACTCCAGTTTGGATGTTTCAATGCTTCTTTTTTAGTTATTGCTAGTAAATCATCTCGTTTCTTTCCCCTAAATGGTCCGCCAGATGCTGTTAATATTATTTTATCTAAAGTATTTAAATCTTCTCCTACCAAACATTGAAATATAGCTGAATGTTCTGAATCAACTGGTATTAAACTTACTTTGTTTTCTAAACATAATTCAGTAATTAATTCACCTGCTACCACTAAAGTTTCTTTATTTGCTAATGCAATTTTCTTTTTATTTTCAATGGCTTTTATAGTTGGCAAAAGTCCACTATAACCAACCATTGCTGTTAATATAATATCTGCCGATGTTATTTCCATTATATCAGCAATGGCTTTACTTCCCGCAAATACTTTTATATCTTCCTTCTCTAATGCTTCCTTTACAAACAAATATTTACTTTCATCTGCTATTACAACATGATTTGGCTTAAACTCAATGGCCTGTTTAATTAATAAATCAACATTACTGTTAGCAGTTAACACCTCTATTTCTATTTTATCACTTTGTTCTTTAGCAATTTCTAAGGCTTGTGTGCCAATACTCCCTGTACTTCCTAATATGGCTATTTTCTTTTTAATTATCTCGCTACTCATTATTATATAATGTATGCAGCAATAATATAATATTTCGCGCTATCTAAAAAACATAATTTGTCTATTATATTCTATAATATAAGATACAGTTTATTTAAAGACAATAAACTCAGTCTTAAAATATGAGTGATAGCAATAAAAAGCTTAATAAAAAGGAAAAACAAATGAATATTAATAGGGTTTTAGGATAAAAAAGTTGTTAAAAGAATAAATAAAGTTGTTCATAATCAGGTAAGGAGAAAAAAGAGTAAAAAAAAGGTGTTACAAAATTAGGAAAGGCGTA
>CANGPW010000088.1 GCA_947456185.1 Bacteroidota bacterium
CAGCTCCCAATAGTGGCATGTCGTCAAGCAAAACAGCAACTTTACTTCCAGTGCCGTAACTATATCCCACACCACCTCTAATACTTGCCTGCCCATCGGCTACTTGCACGCCTGGTAATCGATTTATAACCTGCGATAAATCGGTACTGTTTGTGTTTTCTATTAAATAAGGTTTGATAATGCTTACTGAAGCTATTTCTTTGGCTACTTGCTTCCCTTGTCGTGAACCTGCTATTACTATTTGACTCATTTGATCAGAAAAAGCTTCTAATTCAATTTGGATTTTTTTATTGGCGCCTTCGTCTAAATCTAAAGTTACAAAAGTGGTTCTATATCCTACTCTCGAAATTTTTAAAATATGTTTTCCTGCAATTGTATTGAACGTAAAAACACCAAAACTGTCTGTAAATATTTGCTTTTTTTTATCGAGTGTTACTACTATATATTCAACGGGTTTTTGAGTTACTAAATCTATTACTGTTCCTTTAATTTTAGCTTGCTGTGCTAATGAAAAGATACTTGTAAAAAATGTAAACAATAGCAGATGAATATATTTCATTTATAATCGATATGGTGATTGGTAAAAAAAACAAATATGGAAAATTCTAATTGAAATTCATTTAATTTTTTATCAAGTATAAAAATTTAATTTTTTTATACTCTAATTGATTATGAATTTATTGGTCATTTTCTTAGAATATCTTTAAAATTAACTACGATAAAATTAAAAAATTTCAAATGAATGCTTAAATTTTATTAGTGTTTTTAAAAATCTAACTATGCATACTTTTATTATTAGTCAAAATCACTAATTTGCAACCTTATTTTAAGCTTAAAAATAAACTTGCATTAATATATAAAATGAAAATATTGGTTACAGGCGGAACCGGCTATATTGGTTCGCACACGGTAGTGGAACTTTTTAATGCAGGTCATGAAGTAGTAGTCATTGATAATTTTGATAATTCATATCCAGAAGTAATACAAAATATTGAAAAAATAGCTGGTAAAAAGGTTGATTTTTCTAATGTTGACATTAGAAATAAGCAAGCTTTAACCGATTTTTTAGTTGCTCAAAAAGGAATTGATGCGGTGATTCATTTTGCAGCATTTAAAGCTGTTGGCGAAAGTGTAGAAAATCCTTTAAAATATTACGAAAATAATGTAGGTGGAACTGTGAATTTGCTTTATGCAATGGAAGCTGCGGGAATTCATCAAATTGCTTTTTCGTCATCATGCACTGTTTATGGAGAAGCCAATCCTCCTGTTGATGAAAATACACTTCGACCGGCTGCCCAATCGCCATATGGTAACACCAAACAAATATGCGAAGAAGTGTTATTTGATTACACCAAAGCCAGTGATTTAAAAGTTGTTTCATTGCGTTATTTTAATCCAGTTGGCGCCCACGATTCTGCTTTAATTGGCGAATTACCAATAGGTGTTCCCAATAATTTAGTGCCATTTATTGCTCAAACTGCCATTGGAAAACGGGAAGTTTTAACCGTTTTTGGTAACGATTATCCAACTCCTGACGGAACTTGTATTCGAGATTATATTCATGTAGTAGATTTGGCAAAAGCGCATGTAAAAGCCATTGAATTTTTAGAAATGAAAAAATATACAGAAGCCTACAGCGTTTTTAATTTAGGAACAGGAAAAGGAAGTTCAGTTTTAGAAGCCGTTAATTCATTTGAAAAAGTTACAGGTATAAAAGTAAATTATAAAATTGGACCAAGAAGAGCAGGCGATATTGCTCAGATTTATGCTAATTGCGATAAAGCAACCAAAGAATTAGGTTGGAAAACAGAACGTAATTTAGACAATTGTATGCTTACTTCGTGGATTTGGGAAAAACATTTAGCAGGTAAATAGCTGCTAGCTGCTGGCTCCTGGCTGCTGGCAGAAACATATATTTAGCTAGTTGCCAGAGGCTAGCTGCTAGAAGCAAAAACAATGACAAAAAGAAAAATATTAATAACAGGCGGAGCAGGTTTTATTGGCTCTCACGTGGTTCGTTTATTTGTAAATAAGTATCCTGAATATGAAATTTATAACCTAGATAAATTAACTTATGCAGGTAATTTAAAAAACCTAACTGATATAGAAGATGCACCCAACTATCATTTTGTAAAAATTGATTTAGTAGATGCATTGGCATTATCTAATTTATTTAACGAAAACCAGTTTGATTCTGTAATTCATTTAGCAGCCGAAAGTCATGTGGATAGAAGTATTACCAATCCTTTGGAGTTTGTAATGACTAACGTAGTTGGTACCGTAAATTTGTTAAACGCAGCCAAAGAATGTTGGAAAGGTAACATGCAAGGTAAGTTGTTTTACCATGTATCAACCGATGAAGTTTATGGTAGTTTACACGATGGTGGATTCTTTTTAGAAACTACTCCTTACGATCCGCAAAGCCCTTATTCTGCAAGTAAAGCCAGCTCCGATCATTTTGTAAGAGCTTATCAAAATACGTATAAAATTCCAGTGGTTTTAACCAATTGTTCTAATAACTACGGTCCAAACCAGTTTCCTGAAAAATTAGTTCCATTATTTATCAATAATATTAGAAACAATAAGCCTTTACCAGTTTATGGAAAAGGCGAAAATGTGCGTGATTGGTTATATGTTGTAGATCATGCCAGGGCAATTGATGTGGTTTACCACAATGGAAAAATTGGCGAAACGTATAATATTGGTGGCTTCAACGAGTGGACAAACTTAGGTTTGATCAAAGTGATTTGCAGCACCATGGATAAAATTTTAGGCCGCTCAATAGGTGAAAGTGAAAAACTAATAACTTATGTAACCGACAGAGCTGGCCACGATTTGCGTTACGCCATTGATGCCAATAAAATTATGAAAGAGTTAGGCTGGGAACCAAGTTTACAGTTTGAAGAAGGCATAGAAAAAACCATACATTGGTACATGGATAACCAACAATGGATGGACGAGGTAACTAGTGGCGATTACGCCAACTATTACGATACGATGTATAAAGGAAGATAAAATTCATTGGTGGCTTTTAAACATAAAAAAACCGAAACTTGTTTGCTTCGGTTTTTTTATGCTATTTACTTTAAAAACTAGTAGCTAATTACTGCTTGTTTTGATTCGTTTCTGGCATTATTCCAATTAATTTTGTAGCCATAAGGACAACCGCTCGTAACAGGATTTCCTGTTATATCTACGCCAAATGTTGCAGCTATTTCTTTCGTTAATCTTTTATGAGTTTTTATACCACTTTCTGGAATCCAGGCGCCATTAAAACAAGTGCTATTTGAACTAAATACTACTGTTTGGTTGATGACAGTTGAAAATGGATTTCCAGCTCTGTTTGTACCTAATACTACAATGTTTTCAATTCCATCGGCTACACCAAATCCTGATATTTTTACTTTTGGAATTCCTGCTGAAGTAATTAATATTTCACGTTGACGGAAAATATTCCAAGTTCTAGTGGTTGCATCTTCAAATGCAATAACCATACTGCCAGTTATTTTATGTATAATACTTGCTCCACCAGGAGTTAATAAGCCAACTAAACCACCATTAACATTGGTAATAAAATGTGTTCCGTTAATAGTAATGCTTTTATTATTATTGTTATTTTTTATCATGAGGTCAATGAAAGTGATGGTAATTGCTGAATTTGCATCTCTCCATTTTGCACCAGTAGTTAACTGAACTGAAATTTTTCCTGTGCGATAACGGCTTCCGTCTGCATTATTACCATTATAAGTAATAATAAATTTTTTGTCGCCAATAACAGAATCAATGGTTGCTCCGGCTATTTTAAAACCTTTTCCTAAACTTGAAGCCGACATGGTATTGTTCACATCGTTCAATGAATTTTCAGATTCATTAGAGTAACTCGATTCGTCAGCCGAATGTTGTAGCTGTGAAGCAGTATCGTCTGAATTATCGTCTTTTGTTGCTTTTTTGCATGATTGTACGCTAAAAGTAAAAATACCTATTAGCATAATTAGTAAGCTGATTTTTGTAGTTTTCATATTTTTTTAAATTGTATGCTCTGAGATATATTAAAAAATAAAAGGTTTAATGGTAAAAATATTTTTTGCAAATTATTATTTTTATAAAATATTTTATTAGTTTATTTAGCAAATAAAAATGTAGTTTATGAATTAACATATTATATAATCTTTTAAAATATAATTATATCTAGTTCTAAAAAATAAGTAAACTGATTTTTTAATTACATTTGTAAATCTAGTATGGAAGAAAAAATATATAACAACACTAATTTATTTTTAAAATTTACAGCTACAGAGTTGTTAATTCCTTTTGATAAAATTTCGTTAAATAATGAATTCAGAGGGCTTCCAACGTGGAGTTCCTTAAACGCATTGGTATATATTTCAAGAATTAATGAAGAAACCAACGTGCTTATTTCTTCTATAGAATTAGCAGATTTGATAACTTTAAATGATATTTATAACCTAATAAGTTTTAAATCAAATGGCGCTATCTAGAACTAGCGGTATAAATATAGATGGCATTGTTTCGTTAGTTCCAGCTAATATTAACGATAATTTATTACTGACACATTTAAGTCAACCTGATAGAGAAGCACTCATTTATCATACTGGAATTCGTTTTAGACGTGTAGTTAAAGAAGAAAATGTAAGCATAAAAAACTTTTTTATAAAAGGAATTGAAAATTTACTTTCCAACCTTAAATGGGAAAAAGAAAGTATAGATATTTTGATTTGTGTAACACAAACCCCTCATGTTTCTTTGCCTGCTATATCATGCCAATTACAGGGTGATTTGGGTTTTTCAAGTCATACTATGTGTTATGATATTAACCTTGGCTGTTCTGGTTTTGTTTATGGTTTGCATACTTTGAGTGCATTACTAAATTCTTTAAATAAACTAAATGCTAGAGCAATTCTATGTTGTGGCGATATATCTACCCAATTAATACAAGAAAACGATCATACAACTAAACCAATATTTTCAGATGCGGCATCGGTAATAGGAGTTTCAAATAATTCCGAAACAATGTCATATTTTAACCTAGAGACCAATGGCTCGGGGCAAAAAGCAATTTATAAAGAAGATAATTTTATGAAGCTTAACGGAATAGATGTGTTTAATTATAGCCTGACCATGGTTCCCAATAATATTTTAAATTTATTGGCTTTTGCAGATAAAAATATTGATTTACCCAAAATGTATATTTTACATCAGGCAAACAAATTAATCAATGAAGCCATACGCAAAAAACTTTTGTTGGATGAAACTAAAACACCAAGTACTTTATACGATTACGGAAATACTTCATCAGCAAGTATTCCATTAACCCTTTGTAAAAATTGGATTAGCGAATCGCCAAATTGGGTATTATTTTCAGGGTTTGGGGTTGGTTTTTCAGTTGCCTCTGCACTCATTTATTTAAACAAAACTATTCATTTATCTATAATTGAAACATGAAAGAACTAGACATCGTAATTCCCGTTTATAATTCTTCACTTTCTATTGGCCCACTTATTGAAAAAATAAATCATTGGGCGGAAAAAAGTGCCCTTAATTTACATGTTATTTTTGTAGATGATGGTAGCCAAGATGAGACTTATAATTTATTAAAAGAGAGCTTAAACACAGCAAAATTTACTTATCAAATTATAAAACTCGCAAAAAATTACGGTCAACATACTGCTACTGCAATAGGTTTTTCCTTTTCAAAAAATAATTTAATAGCAACTATTGATGATGACCTTCAACACGATCCTGCAGATATTGAAAGCATGTACGATTATATGGTTCAAAATAATTGTGATTTGGTATATGGAAATTTTGAAACCAAAGAGCATCATTTTATTAGAAATTTAGGCACTAAAATTTTACAAAAAATTTTAAAATTAGATGGTAGAGATTATAAAATGGTTACTTCTTACAGGTTAATGAAAAGCTCAGCTATCAGCGTTCTTAAAAACAAATCAACTAAAGTATATTTTATAGATGATTATTTGTTAATGGGTGCTTCAAAAGTAGGAACTTGCCCTGTTTATCATGCTAAAAGTCAAAGTGGTACATCTAGGTATTCTAATTGGAAACTCATGAAAATGGCCATTTCTATAGTGGTACTTCATTCATCGTTACCACTTAAACTTATTAGTAGATTTGGTTTACTCATGTCTTTTGTATTTTTTATAACAGGCTGTTCATATATTTATCAAAAAATAGTTTTTGGATTAGAAATTGGGTTTACTTCATTGATTGTAACTATTTTTTTTACTACAGGTTTAATATTGTTTTCTTTAGGAATAATAGGAGAATATATCCGAAGAATTTGGGTTTCAAAACAAGGTTTAGATAGTATAATTATTTCTGAAGTTTGTTAATGTTTGCTTATAAAAATATAGTTTTAGAGCCGCTAAGTAAAAACAAAATTGAGCTAGTTAGAAATTGGCGGAATTCACCTGAAATATTTGTGAATATGCAGTATCAATCTTTTATTTCAAAAGTAGAACAGATAAATTGGTTTGAGAAAATTCAAAAAGAAAATAGTCATTATTTTATAATAAAAACCAATGAAAAAGATGTTGGTTTAATACACATAAACAAAATAAATGACCAAGAAAAAACTGCCGAGGTTGGCCTTTTTATTGGAGAAAAGGATTTTGTGGGAACTGGTGTTGCGATTTATGCTTCATTTCTTCTGTTGTTATTTGCCTTTGAAAAACTTCAGTTGAAAAAGCTAAAAGCAAAAGTAAATTTAAACAATAAAACTGCTATTGATTATAATGCGTTTTTAGGTTTTGAATTTTTCGAGAAAATAGATAAACAATTCAATTATTATATAATTACTAAGGAAACTTATGAATTGAAAAAACCTGTTTTTCAAAAATTTTTAAAGCTAACGTTGTAATATTCTCCATCTAATTTCGTTGAGGATTATTTTAGTTTTTTCGAAAATATTTTTTCTTTCTAAATCCATGTAATTTAATGTAAAAATACTAGGATTTAATACCCATTTGATTGCTCTTTTATAAATTGGCAATGCCGCATATGGAAATTTTTTTAATTTGAAAAAGGGCTTAAGTTTTGGGTAAATATTTTTAAAAAAGTCAATCCGATTATATAAGTAATAAGGTTGGTATCTTTTTGGCATTACCTCCATTCCAATATGAAAAGTTAAGTGTTTGTCAGGCACAATCAATGGATTTTTCGCAAATGCTACCAAATTATGAAGCAATGTGGCTTCTAAAAAAGGAATACCAATACAAATATTTCCCAACACAAATTTGTTGAGTAAATCTTTTTTAAAAACAAAACAATCAAATCCAGGGTGAGATTTACCTAAATCGGCATACATTATTTGCAACTCGTTTGGTGACGAATAATGTTTATTAAGCCTGCGTCTATTGATGATAATGGCATCATGGCCTGTAGAAATATAATTAATAACTACACTGTAAAAATAGGGCATGAGTGCAATATCTACATTGGTATAAATAAAGTAATCGGCATCATCTACTTCATTGAATTTTTCGAAAATATCTTTGATTAGAGGAAGTTTTTTACCGTTGAATTTGGGATTTAAATCTAAAATTGACCTTGTTAAATTAGATAGTATTTTAAATTCGGCAGGAATAATTTCCTTATCTTCTTCAAATTGGGTGGTGTAAAGTGTTATATTATTTTCATTATTTGCATACTTTTTTGCATCAATCATACTTTTAAAAGTTATTGGTTGCGTATTGTATAAGTCAGAACTTTCTGTTACTTTTACCGGGTTGATTATATGTGCAATTTTTACCAATGAAAAAGATATTATTTAACAATATTTATAATTCCGTCAATTATACAAAAAACATTGAATATTTGTTTTCTGATTATGAATTATTTCGTAAAAAACATTTTTCAAAACTTTGTATTACTGAACTTTCAAAAACATATTTAAACGCTGAACTTTTACTTACACACTCTGCTACAGGGGCATTAGAAATAATAGCCACTTTAATGAATTTAAAGGCCGGTGATGAAATAATAATGCCTTCTTTTACATTTGTTTCTACTGCAAATGCATTTGTTTCAAAAGGTGCAACACCAGTTTTTATTGATATCAAAGAAAGTGATTTGAATATGGACTGCGATTTAATAGAACAAGCAATTACTCCCAAAACTAAAGCAATAATAGCAGTTCATTATGCTGGCTATCCTTGTGATATCAATAGAATCAAAGATATTTGTAAACAAAATAATTTACTATTTATTGAAGATGCAGCCATGGGATTTGGTAATTCATTTGAGGGAAAAGCATTGGGTATTCATGGCGATTTTGGTGTTGTAAGTTTTGACATTACAAAACAAATTTCAGCAGTTCAAGGCGGATTGTTAATCATAAATAATAAAGACTATTTTAAAAGAGCGCAAAATATTTATCACCTCGGTACCAATAGAAATGAATTTGAACAAGGAACTGCTCCTTATTACGAGTGGGTAGATGATGGTTCGAAATACCAAATGAATGAATTAAATGCAGCGGTATTACTTGAACAATTAGAAAATGCAACCGTTATTATTGACAATAGAATAATGCTTATTAAATTATATTTTGAGCAGTTAAGGCATTTGGAAATAAAAAAATTAATTAAGTTAATGCCTGAAATTAAAAGTAATACTGATAAGCATATGTTTTATATGGTTTTAAATTCTGAAACCGAGAGAGATGAACTTAAATATTATTTATTAGCAAACGGAATAGAAGCTATGTTCCATTATATACCACTTCATCAATCTGAAATGGGAAAACAATTTGGACATTATTTAGGAGGTAATAATACAATTGATATTGCTAAAAGAATTTTACGCTTGCCATTACATTCAATGTTAA
>CANGPW010000089.1 GCA_947456185.1 Bacteroidota bacterium
ACCGCCACTTGCTAATATTTTATTACCAGTTTCTAAAGCATTTTGTAAACCAAGTTTATATTGAGCCTCTTTTTCTGGAGTCATTAAGTTACGAAGAATCGTTCCTGCTCCGCCATGAATAGCTATTGCGTGTTTGTTCATATTAGTTGTCTGTTGATAGTTGTCTGTTGATGGACGATGATTGTTACGGTTTGTGAGTTAGGGGTTTTCGGGTTATTGGTTTTTAAGTTTTTGATTTGGTCGTCATTGCGAAGAACGAAGCAATCCCTTTTTAGTTTAAAGATTGCCGCGCTTTGCTCGCAATGACTTAGCTGGTGTACTTGCCTGAAATATCATTGTTGGCGAGAACAACAATAATGGCATCTACGCAGTAACTTTATCAATTACAATTTGAACGTTTGGTTCTTCTTTAATTTGATTCCAGCCTCCCCAAACATTTTTTACATTGGTGAATCCTTTAGTTTTTAACGCTGCAGCACCTACCATACTTCTGTATCCACCGGCACAATGAACCAATATTTCTTGGTCTTTTTCTAACTCATCGCTACCCGTTAAAATTTCACTTAATTGAATGTTTATAGCATTGGCCAAATGCCCTATAGCAAACTCTGTTGGTTTACGAACATCAATAATTACAGCATCAGCATTATGAATACTATCAAGTACTAATTCCTCGGCAGTAATTCCAATAATCATGTCCCATTTTTTATCGGCATTTTTCCAAGTTTCAAAACCACCATTTAAAAAACCTTTGATGTTATCGAAACCAACGCGTGATAATCGTTCTACCGATTCTTTTTCGGTTTCAGGTTTTGATATTATTATAATAGGTACGTGAATATCTAATAAAGTAGCAGCCCAAATTGCATATTGACCATTCAACCCAAAATTATATGATTTAGGAATAAATCCTAGTTCAAAATCATCGGCTACACGGGTATCAATAATGGTTGTACCAGCTAAATAATACTCTTCAAATTTTGCCAAAGGCAATGCCAATAAACCATTTTCTATAATACTTTCAAAGCTTGCATAACCTTCTTTATTTAATTTTGCATCTTTAAAAAAGTAACTTGGTGCTGGCACAATTCCAGTAGTAATAGCACTAATAAATTCGACTTCTGTCATTGGTTGCAAAGCATAATTAGTAGCTTTTTGAATACCAATGGTACTGAAAGTTTCTTTACCTATATTTTTACCACAAGCCGAACCAGGACCATGAGCAGGATACACAATTACATCATCGGCTAAAGGCATAATTTTAGTGTTTATAGAATGAAACATTTTAGCTGCCAATTCTTCTTTACTCATAAAGCCATCCAACAAATCTGGTCTACCTACATCGCCAACAAATAAGGTATCACCAGTAAAAACACAATGGTCTTTTCCATTTTCATCTTTTAACAAAAAGCTACTCGATTCCAAAGTATGTCCTGGTGTGTGAAGCACAATTATGTGAATGTTTCCAAGTTTAAAAGCTTCATTGTCTTTAGCTACATGCACTGGAAAACTAGTTTCAGTAGTAGGACCATAAATAATGGTTGCACCTGTTTTTTTTGCTAAATCAATATGACCGCTAACAAAATCAGCATGAAAATGCGTTTCAAAAATATACTTAATTTTTGCTCCGTTCGAGGCCGCTTTATCTATATACATTTGGTAATCGCGGAGTGGATCAATAATGGCTACTTCGCCATTGCTTTCAATATAATACGCTGCTTGTGCCAAGCAATTGGTATAAAGTTGTTCTATTATCATATTATTTATTGATTTGGAGATTTATTGATTTAAAGATTGTTGAATTGCTTATTGCCCATTGCAAATTGCTTATTGCTTATTGTCTAATGCAAATTGCCAGTTGCTAGAAGCCAGTTGCCAGCAGCCCTTCATTACCCGCCCGCTTTTTTTGCTTTGTATCCTAACTTAATTAAATGTGCTAAAATTTTATCCCTAAATTCACCTTGAATGAGTATTTCTCCATCTTTCACGGTTCCTCCAACTCCACAAAGTTTTTTAAGATTAGAACCTAAAACATTTAAATCTTCAATGGTGCCAACAAATCCGCTAATAGCAGATACGGCCTTACCCGCACGGTTTTTTTTATCTAAAAATATTTTTAAATTCTGCTGATTATTTGGTAAAGTTAGAGCAGTTATTTCTTGCGCTATATCTAAGCTAAAGTTATTGTCAGTACTATAAACAACACCTGTTATATTTTTATTTTTATTGCTCATTTTTTATGGTTTTATCATTGTTAGAAAAACAATTTATTTTTGGTCAAATTTCGTAAGTAATTTTGAATTGCAAAATATAAATTCTATCCAACTATAACCTTTAAACTTTCCTTATATATTTTAAAGTTTATATTACTATCTAAAACCATGGCTTCACCATCAATATTTGCCACTTCTTTTTCATCTCTTGAAATTGAAATTTGATCTGTTTTAAAGGTTTTTACAAATGGCAAATCGCCTACATCACCATTAAATAATTTGTAAGCAATTAGAGGAACTTGCCATAGTTTGAAAGCATTAAAAACTACTATGTCAAACAATCCATCGTTATAAATTGCTTTAGGTGCAGCATATGCATTGTTACCAAATTGAGTGCCATTACACACACAAACCATGAACGCATTTACCATAGTTTGTTCGCCATTATAATGCAAATGATAAGACTTGTTTTTATAGGCAGCAAATTCCATTAAAGTAATTTTTGCATAGGTATTAAAACCGCGCGAAGTGGCTTTATCAAATAGATTAGCAATATGTGCATCAAAACCAATACCTGCTATATTAATAAAAAATTGATTATTGGCTTTACAAGTATCAATGGTTTTTATTTTCTGCGAATTAATTAATTGCAAGGCCTTTTCTGGTTGAGTAGGAATGTTTAATTCACGCGCTAAACCATTGCCACTTCCCATGGGAATTACGCCAAATATTTTATTAGTATTTACTAAATATTGTGCCACATTATTAATGGTTCCATCGCCACCAACTGCTATCACTATATCGGCTTCCATTGCACTAGCAGCGGCCAAATGATGATTGCTTTCTTGACCTTGGGTAAAAAATATTTGAATATCAAAAATATTTTTATCCAATATTTTATGTATCAAATCGGGAACATGAGTTTTGCTTTTTCCTCCCGAAATTGGATTAATGATAAAATGTATTTTTTGTTTAACAATCACAGTTTAATCAGTTTAATTTTCGGCTCTATCAACTAATGATTGAGGCAATTGTTTATCAGCTTTTGCACCTAATTTTCTTAACTCTTCAAAGCGATTGATGATATTTCCTTTGCCGTCAACTAGCTTGTTCATGGCATCGCTATAATTAGCTTTTGTTTGATCTATTTTTTTTCCAACTTCAATTAAATCTTTTATAAATCCTTCAAATTTATCATATAAGTCGCCAGCTTTTTTTGCTATATCAATGGCATTTGCACTTTGCTTTTCATTTCGCCAAATACTTGCCACCGTTCTTAAAGTAGCCAACAAAGTAGTAGGACTAACAATGACAATATTTTTCTCAAATGCATCGTTAAATAAACCTGCGTCACTTTGAACTGCTAACGCAAAAGCTGGCTCAATTGGAATGAATAACAACACAAAATCTAAGCTCTGAATTTGATGAATATTTTGGTAAGATTTTCCACTTAATCCTTTCAAATGTGTACGCAATGAAAGAATATGTTCTTTGGCTGCTTGCAAACGATCATCGTCACTTTCGGCCGATGAAAAACGTTCATATGCATTCAATGAAACTTTACTATCAATAATTAAGGTTTTATTTTCTGGTAAATTAATAATTACATCGGGTTGCAAACGCTTTCCTTCTTCGTTGGTATAGCTTTCCTGAATTTTATATTCACTACCTTTTACCAAGCCCGATTTTTCTAAAACACTTTCTAAAATAAACTCACCCCAATTACCTTGCGTTTTGTTTTCACCCTTTAAAGCTTTGGTTAAATTATTGGCTTCTTTACTCATTTGTTGGTTCAACTGTTGTAGCATTTCCAACTGATTTTTTAGCGAAGCACGTTCCTTTCCTTCACTGATATAAACATCGTTTACTTTCTTCTCAAAATCCTTTATTTTTTCACCTAAAGGATTCAATAATTCGCCAATATTATTTTTGTTTTGCTCAGTAAATTTTTGGCTTTTATCATCAAAAATTCGGTTCGCTAAATTTTCAAATTCTTTGGTAAAACGTTCGTTTAAAGTAGTAATTTCTGCTTTGTGTTCTGTTAGTCTAGTTTGCAAGTTTTCACTGTCACTTTTTTGCGCTGTTAATTGCTTCGATAAATTTAAAATTTCATCTTGCAAAACTTTGTTTTCAGCCTTTAAAGTAACACCTTCATTTCTCAATAAATTATTTTCAGAAAACAAGGAAGATTTTGTATTACTTTCAGTTAAAATTTTTTGTTGCAAAGCAGCCAAAGCTTCTGTATTATCAGCTGTTTGAGTTGATTTACTTTTATTAAACAACCAACCAGCCAAAAAACCAACTAGCAAACCAATTATTAAAAAAATTATATCCATATTATTCTAGTTTTTGAGTTAACAAAGTTATTTTTTGGGATTTTATATTTATGTTATTTTAAATATAAAACTATCAATTTTACATTAATTATTTTCAATATTAAATGTCAATAAATTAATAAAAAATCCCTTCATGTATGAAAACAAAAAGGGATTTTTAAAACTATAAATTTTAGTTATTAATTAGCCATTTCACAAATAAAATGTATGTGCATTAAATGTAAATCATCTTTGGTAAATTCATCACCAAATTCACTCATTGCAGCTTCTACTACATTTTCATTTGTTTCTCTAAAAAAGTCCATTACATAACCAATATTTTCTTCATCTGCCAAATCATTTACATATTTTTTCAAGCTTAATTTTGTGCCCGACAAAACAATGTTTTCGATTTCTGTTAGCAGCTCTTCCAATTTCATATTCTGGCTGCGAGCAATGTCGGCTAAAGCAATTTTTTTATCAATATTGGTAATAATTACTACCTTTTTAGCCGACTTGTTTACCACCGATTTTATAACAACATCTTCAGTTCTTTCTATCTCATTATCGATTACATATTTTTCAATAACAGCTAAAAATGGCTTAGCAAATTTTTGAGCTTTTCCTAAGTTTACACCCGAAATTTTGCTCATTTCTTCCATTGTTATAGGAAACTTAAAAGCCATTTCTTGAAGTGAAGGTTCTTGGAAAATAATATAAGGAGGTAATTTTTTTGCTTTTGCTTCTTGCTTACATAAATCTTTTAGAATGGCGTAAAGCTCTTCGTCATAAATCATTTCAACGTTTCCGCTGTCATCATCGTCATCGGTATAACGCTCAAACTTGGTATCTAATGCTATGTCAAAAGTGGTAGGATTTTTAATAAATTCTTCGCCTTTTTCACTTACACTTAATAATCCATAAGTTTCAATGTTTTTAGTAACTTGACCATTTAATAAAAGTCCGCGCAAAACTGATTTCCAAAAATTTTCATCTTTGTCTTTTCCTTTACCAAAGTATGCGGCTTTATCTAATCCACCAAGTTGAACTTCGTGGCTTTTTTTGCCAACAATCATGTCAACAGTAATTTTTAAAATCTGCTTACTCTTAGTTGAATTAATGGTTTGTAAAGCCAAAACAGCCTCGGTTCTAGCATCCATTTTTTCTTTTGGATGTTTACAATTATCGCACCTGCCATTACATTTATTATCATTGTATTCTTCGCCAAAATAATTTAACAAAAACTTACGTCTACAAGCAGAAGTTTCAGCAAATGCTTGCATTTCAAAAATTAGCAATTCGCCAATTTCTCTTTCGGCAACTGGTTTATCCTTTAAAAATTTTTCTAATTTTTCAGCATCGGCAGGATTATAATACATGACACATTCGCCTTCTAAACCATCTCTTCCTGCACGTCCTGTTTCTTGGTAATAACCTTCTATACTTTTAGGAATATCATAATGAATTACAAAACGAACATCTGGCTTATCTATTCCCATTCCAAAAGCGATTGTAGCTACTATCACATCCGATTCTTCCATCAAAAATCTGTCTTGATGATCGGCACGCATTTTAGCATCTAATCCAGCATGGTAAGGTAAAGCTTTGATTCCATTTGCTTGTAAAATACTCGCAATTTCTTCTACTTTTTTACGACTTAAACAATAAATAATTCCTGATTTATTATTCATTCTTTGTTTTATGTATGAAACTATGTCTTTCATAGCCTCCCCTTTTTTACCTTTTGAACGAACTTCGTAATATAAATTATCTCTGTTAAATGACGATTTAAAAACCGTAGCATCTAACATTTGTAAATTCTTTTGAATATCTTGTTGAACTTTTGGAGTTGCAGTTGCTGTAAGCGCCATAACAGGAACATCTTTAATTTCCTTTATCATGGCTTTTATTCTTCTGTATTCTGGTCTAAAATCATGACCCCATTCAGAAATACAATGCGCTTCATCAACTGCAACAAATGAAATATTGATTGATTTTAAAAAATCAAGTGTTTCATCTTTTTTAAGCGTTTCTGGAGCTATGTATAGTAACTTAGTTTTCCCATCTGTAATGTCTTGTTTAACAGCTGTAATTTCTGTTTTATTTAATGATGAATTTAAAAAGTGTGCAATATTATCGCCACCTAATGATCTGATTGCATCTACTTGGTTCTTCATCAAAGCTATTAAAGGAGAAATAATAATGGCAGTTCCTCCCTTTATTAAAGCAGGTAATTGGTAGCATAATGACTTACCGCCACCAGTTGGCATTATAACAAATACATCATCACCACTTAAAAGTGTATGTATAATTTTTTCTTGTTCATCTTTAAAGCCCTCAAAGCCAAAGTGACTTTTCAAGGCTTCTTTTAAATCTATTGTGTTAATTGGTTTGCTTTCCTTAGGCTCTAATTTATTTTCACTAGTAGCTTTTTTAGATGCAATTTTAGCTTCCTTCATTTTGGTATTATTTTTTATAAAAAAGTAGGCTAATTTAAGTCCACCATTTCATTTATAAAAATTTAAATGCAAAAATATTTTATATCATTTATTTCAAATGACAAAAGGTGTAATTGTCTGTTAATATTGATATTTAATATTTAAAAAATAAAATAAAATTGCAAAATAACCTTAAAACAAATAATTATTTGGCTTTTAATTAATATTTTATTAATTAAAAATTCATGAAAAACACTTTATTTTAAAACTTTCATAAAAAAAACTTTCATATGTGAATTTTGATTTTATATTTGGAAAGACAATAATTAGCAAAAAATAACAATACAATTGATTAAACTTTCAAAATATTGAGTTTATTTAGCTTTAAAAAATTATAAAATATAATTTTTTTATATATTTTTGCCAATTCATAAATTAATACAAAGCAGATAAATTTGACTAGGTATTCAAGGTATATAAAATTCTTTAGCATTGCCAGTGATATTATATTACTGAATTCATGTTTCATATTTGCTTTTTATTATAAATACCAAGTATTTAATTACCCTTTTATACCATTATTATTATACTTAAATTTATCATGGATGGTTTTAATTGGCATATCCAAACAGTATAATATATCAAGAACCTCTTCTTATTTTAAAGTTATAAGTTCAACCTTAAGTATTCTAGTTGGGCACATGTTATTAGTTTTTGCCTATTATATTTTTCAACAACCTTATGGCTATTCTAAAGATGTGCTAATTATTTTTTATTTAATTTTTTCAGCATTTTTATTGTTTTATCAAACAATATTTTTCATGGTGGTAAAATGGGCGAGAAGAAATGGATTTAACTATAGAAATATTATTATTATATCTAGTCCAGAGGGAAAAGTTGAAATTACACAATATTTAAAAACTCATCCAGAATATGGTTACAATATAATTGGTAATTTTGATATGAATGAATTTGACAATGAATCATTTCAAGTTGAATTAAGCAATTATTGTAATACAAATGATATTCATGAAATTTTTTATTCATTTTCTAATGTAAAGCAAGATTCACTTTCAAAATTGATGGATTTTAGTGAAGTTAATTTAATAAAAATAAGACTAATTGCTGATTTTAAAGGATTTGCTTTTAAGGGATTAGAAGTTGAAAATTACGGAAATATTCCAATCATAAATGTACTAACTACTCCACTTGATGATTGGGAAAAACAAATTTTTAAACGATGTTTTGATTTTGTATTTTCACTATTAGTCATTATTTTTATATTAAGTTGGTTACTACCAATTTTAGCAATAATTATAAAATTAGATTCAAATGGACCAGTGTTTTTTAAACAATTTAGAACAGGTCGTGACAACAAAACTTTTTTGTGCTATAAGTTAAGATCAATGCACTTAAACAAAGAAAGTGATACGTTACAAGCAACTAAAAATGATATTAGAATTACAAAAGTTGGAAAATTTTTCAGAGAAACAAGCTTAGATGAATTACCACAATTTTTCAATGTATTAATTGGAGACATGTCAGTAGTTGGTCCTCGACCACACATGCTAAAACATACAGAAGATTTTACTGCTGAAATTAATAGTTTTATGCTTAGGCATCATATTAAACCAGGAATTACTGGATTGGCACAACTTAAAGGTTACAGAGGCGAAATTAGTGATTTTAGCTTATTAAGTAACCGTGTAAAATACGATTTGGAATATATAAAAAATTGGTCTTTCTGGCTCGATATTCAAATTATTATCAGAACGATAGGAACTTTATTTCAAAACAATCAACTTTAAAAT
>CANGPW010000090.1 GCA_947456185.1 Bacteroidota bacterium
AGCAAGTTATCCAAAACCTATATCAAGAATTGATATAGCAGATACATTGTATTCAAACCAATTGGTTTCCTATAAAAACAAATCAACAGGCACATTGATGAAATATAGTTGGGATACAGATGGAAATGGCGTTTACGATTCAACAACAGCAAACCCAACCCGTATATTTTTAATTACAGTTCCAACACTAAGAAACATATGTTTGATTACTTATAACTGCGTTGGATCAGATACCTCATGCAAACAAGTAGCATTTTTACCTGTAAATCGTCCACCAATTGCACGTTTTACAGTAGATAAAATATTAGGATTTAACACAGATACCTTTAACATGATGGATCAATCTGCTAATGGTGTTGCATCTTGGAGATGGACTTTTATACCCGCTTCTGTTCAATATTTAAATGGCACCACACAAACAAGTCAAAGCCCACAAGTACGCTTAACAAGCCCAGTACCCTATACAGTTCGCTTAACAACTACCAATGCATTTGGAGTAGATTCACTTACTAAAGTAGCCTTTATCAATGTAAGTGCATACCAAACACCAGGAACAGGAACTACATTCTCAACCATTGCAGATGCAACCATGGGATTAAGAAGAATTATTTTAGCTGGAATTGACAGTACCTTTGCAAACACAACATCACCTTCATACCAATACATTAATTCTAGTTCACAAATTGGTACCATGTATCGTGGTGGTAAATATGCAATTGTGTTAGAAAGACCCAAAAATGGTACGCCATTAGATTATAAAGTATGGATTGATAAAAATTACAATGCAAACTTTGAAACGAATGAGTTAGTATTGAATAAAATCAATAATGGAGATGCTCAATTAATAGATACAATTACTATTTCTCCATCACAAGCATATGGCAATACAAGAATGAGAGTTGGATTAGATTTAGCAAATTCTACCCAATTTAACTCAGTATATTCCGTAATAGGAATGTTCAAAGACTTCAATGTTTCTATAAATAAAGATGGACTAAAACCAACCATTCAATTAAATGGTCCATCAATTTTGAGAACAGAAATAAATAAATTATTTAGTGATCCTGGTGTTACAGCAATTGATAATATAGAAGGAAATATCAGTTCAAGGGTTCAAACTATTTCAACTATTGATACAACTAATATAGGAGTTTATAATGTTAAATATTTTGTAACTGATTATTCAGGAAATACCTCAGATACATTATACAGAACTGTTATTGTAGAATTAAATAGCACTGGTCCTTCAATAACTTTAGTTGGTGGATCTACCTACAAAACAAATGTAAAAGAACATTTTATTGATCCATGGGTAATTGCATTAGATAATAATGGTAATAATATTACTACAAATGTTATTAGAACTACAAATGTAAATACAGATATAATTGGAACTTATTCAGCTAGATATTCAATTACTGATGCATTTAATTTTAATAAAATAGTTGATAGAACTATCATTGTTCAAGATACAACAAGACCTGTTTTATCTCCTAAGTCAAGTCCATATTTACACCAAGTAAATACTGCATTTGATGCAACTCAAATTATTAATTGGAGTGATAATTACAATACAAAAGCACAAATGACTCCAACTTTTGCTACTTCTGTAAATCCTAATATTATTGGAACTTACTTTGTAGTTTATAATTTAAAAGATGAATCAAATAACAGTGCAAATCAATTAACACTTCAAGTAAGAGTAACGGATTTAATTCCTCCAACAATAAATGTTGCTAATAACCCATTATATGTTGAAGTAAATGAACCATTCAGTGAAAGTGACGTAACAGTTAGTGATAACTATTGGCCTACTTCTGCTTTATACAGAAGCCAAACAGGAAATGTTAGAATAGATTCACTTGGAACCTATTATATTACATATACAGTTACTGACGGTTCTGGAAATATAAATACATTTGTTAGAACAGTGATAGTTAGAGATACAAAAGCACCAGTTATAACTTTATTAGGAGGCCAAACAATTAATTTGATTCGTTGGACAACATTTGTAGATCCAGGTGTTCAAATTTTTGATAACTATAATTCTGATGCTCAGATTCGTAAAAACTTAACGGTAACAAGTAATTTACCTTTAAATGCGAATAGTGAATTTTTTGGAAATGAAGAAGGATTATTTACTGTTCAGTATAAAGTGAGAGATATTTCAAATAATATTTCTGCTATAGTAATTAGAAATGTAAATGTAATTGCAAATGCCACATCTATACAAGACGCCATAAATGCAAATAATATATTATCTATTTATCCTAATCCAAATAATGGAATGGTTAAAATGAAAATGTATGAAACTACATTAAATGACGTTACTGTAAAAATTTATAATGCAATAGGTGGTTTAGCAAAAACTATTACCATTAAAAACAATGATTTAACTGAAAAACAAATAGATTTATCATCGTTTGCTAGTGGCGTATATTTAATTCAAATAGAAGCTGCAGATAAAGTTTATACGCACAAAATAAGTGTAATTAAATAATCTCAATATTTATAATAAATTAAAAAAGATGTTTTCTTCATTGAAAACATCTTTTTTTTTTTATATTTGAATGAATGAAAGCAATAATAGATTTGGGGTCAAATACATTTAATTTGTTAATAGCTGATGTTAAAAACAAACAATTAAATGTTGCTTTAAATATTGAATTTCCAGTAAAAATTGGTAAAGGAGGTTTATTAAAAAATTTCATTACCGAACCTGCCATGCAACGAGCCTTTTTAACTCTTTCTCAATTTAAAAATTATATTGATAAATTTGAAATTGTTGAAATAAAAGCATTAGCAACTTCAGCTATAAGAAATGCTTCGAATGGCAATGAATTAGTTCAAAAGGTTAAAGAATTATTTGATATTGATATTGCAATTATAAATGGAAATATAGAAGCTGAATATATTTATATAGGAGCAAATAATTCATTTAAACTTCCAATAGACGAAGTTTTAGTAATGGATATTGGTGGAGGTAGTGTTGAATTTATTATTGGAAGAAATGATACTATTTTATGGAAACAAAGTTTTGACATTGGAGCGGTAAGGCTTTTTGAAATTTTTAAACCTGAAAGTCCATTATTAAAATCCGATATTTTAAAAATCAAAAATTATATTTTAAATGAGATAGAACCACTAAAAATAGCACTTTCCAATTTCCCTTTATTCACTTTAATTGGTACTGCAGGTTCTTTTGAAACTTTGGTTGATATAGTAATGAAAGATTTAAAGGTTATTCCAATTTCTTTGAGTAAAAATGCCTTTGAAATTTCAATACAAGAATTTGAAACATTTAAAGAAATAATGATAACAACAACTTTAGAGCAACGTTTAAAACTTAAAGGAATGTTTGACTTTAGAGCAGAATATATCCCAATTGCTGCAATTTTAATTGAAATAATTATTGAATTGGCAAGTATAAAAAAATTGGTTTGTTCGAATTACGCAATGAAAGAAGGTGCAATTTATAGCATGTAATATTTGCTAAATTTTTTTTAAAGCATCGTAAATTTTATTTATTGGTAACCCCATTACATTATAAAAACAACCATTTATATTTTCTACAGCTGTATATCCAAACCAATCTTGAATACCGTAACTTCCTGCTTTATCTAGTGGTTTGTATTCATTAATATAATGCCAAATCTCATCATCAGTTAAACTTTTAATTTTAACTTCAGTTCTATCATAAAAAGAAATGATTTTGTTATTTGACTTTAAACAAACACCAGTAAATACTTCATGAGTAGTTCCACATATTTCAGATAACATTTTAAAAGCATCTTCTTTACTTTCGGGCTTATTTAATACATGATTATTTATCCAAACAATGGTATCTGCAGTTAGCAATACTTCATTATCATTTATTAAATCCGGATAAAATGATGCTTTTTTTAAAGCCAAATAAACTGGAATTTCATGTTTAATTAGAGAATTGTCATATGATTCATCAACGTCATATAAAACTACTTCAAATGGAAATTTAAGTCCTTTAATTAACTCTTGTCTCCTTGGTGATTTGGAGGCAAGTATTATTTTCATGTTTTCAAATAACATTTTTTTATAATGATAAATTATATTTATGAGCCAACTCTTGTAAGTCTTTTATAACTAATTCATTTAAAGTAATACCGTTCTTTATTCTTTCCATTTCTATAAAATACTCTGGTTCGCCAGGAATGATTACACTTTGATTTTCATCAATTCTTGCCGCATTTTTAAATGAATCAATCCAATTATCCATGTTGTTTTTAAATTCAACTGCCGGTCTAAATGCATCTATTCGCATGGCCCCTAAAAAATGTCCAATTCCATTTCCAGGTAAATTGGGCAATGGATTTAAAAAAGACACAAAGGGAGGAACCCATGGTCCATAATTTGCACCACTTAATACGCCACAAAGTATATCTACAATACTTGCTAAACCAAAACCTTTATGACCACCAAGTGGCAATAATGAGCCTCCATTTGAAAGTTCATTGGCATTCATTGATTCGTATCCTTCTTTGGTTTGAACCCAATTATCAGGAATTGATTTTCCTGTTCTTTGTGCTATTTCTAATTTACCATTTGCGGCAGCACTTGTGGCCATATCTATTACTATTGGCAAATGTTTGGAAGTAGGAAAAGCATAACAAATTGGGTTTGTTCCCAACATTCGTTGTTTACTATATGTTGGAGCTACCAGTGGACTTGCATTGGTCATTGCTATTCCTATCATATCATGAGGCAATGCTTTCATTGCATGATAGGCAGCTATTCCAAAATGGTTACTGTTTTGAATTGCAACCCAACCTGTTCCAACTTGTTTAGCTTTTTCTATGGCTATATCCATCGCTTTTGGCGCTACAACCAAACCTAATCCTTCATCTGCATCAACGGTTGCTGTACTTGGTGTTTCATGAATAATCTTATGCTTTGCATTCATGTTAGCACGTTTGGCATCAAAAAGCCTTAAATATCCACTTAATCTTGCCACGCCATGTGAATCAATTCCACGTAAATCTGCTGCAATCAAAACAGCTGCGGCCTGCAAAGCATCATCTGAATTCATTCCACATTTTTTAAATACTTGTTGGGTAAATATAGAAAGTTGTTGGGAAGAATAGTTCATTTTGGAAATTGAAAAATTATAAAATTGAAAGATTAGAATCCCGATTCATCGGGAGAAAGATTACCAATTATATGTTGCTCATCGTCTATCGACAATCGTCTATTTTCTATTTCCCATCACTCTTAACAAGTAAAGGAATAAATTTACAAAGTCTAAATAAAGTGTAAGAGCGCCCATGATTGATGCTTTTTTTGCATTTTCTCCATCAACCTGAGTTGCCATTAATTTTATTTTTTGAGTATCATAAGCTGTTAAACCTACAAAAACCATTACACCAATGTATGAAATAATGTAGTTTAACATTTCACTTTTCAAAAAGAAATTTACTACAGTTGCTATAATAACACCAACCAAACCCATCATCATGATACTACCAAATCCACTTAAATCTTTTTTAGTATAAAATCCCGCAAGACTCATTACTGCAAAAGTTCCAGCAGTAATAAAAAAAGTAGAAGCAATTGAGCTTGAAGTATAAACAATAAAAACAACTGAAAGTGTTAAACCGCTTAAGCATGAATATAAAATAAACATGGCGATGGCAGTTGAATAACTTAATTTAGCCACACGAGCACTTAAATACCAAACTACGCCAAGTTCAGCTATTATTAAACCTAAGAACATATATTGTGTTCCAAAAATAAAGCCTAAAAGTTCTTCAGATGAAGCCACATACATGGCTATAAAACCAGTAATGGCTAAGGCTAATGTCATCCATGAATATACTTTACTCATAAATGTAGCGGTAATACTTTTTTCGTCTGTAAGTGAATAATTATTGTCTTCCATATTATTATTTTATTTTATTATGTTTTTTATGCTTTGCAAATTAAATATTTTATTTAAAAATGAAAGTTTTGAAATAAAAATTTGATTACTTTTTTGATTTATTTTTATTCCGCATTCCGCAATAAGAATTTCGCATTTATTTTTTAGTTCATATTCATTTTAGGAAACCTAAAAATTTCACTGTCATGAATGAGCGTCCCATTTATTCTAAAAGTTATGAATTCATAAATGGGTAATTGTTCCATTAAGCGCTCAGTTTCTGCTTTATTGTCGGTATTGAAAATGATCCAACCTTTGGTTCTGCTCTCATTGATAGTATAACTTTGAATTTTTCCTTGATTAATTAATAAGTTGATAAAAGCCCTGTGACTAGGGATTTTACGCATAAATTTTTCATCAATTTCTTCAGGCAATTTTATTTCAACTATAAATACCATAATTTATTACTTTTTATTTCAAATATAAGTATTCACATTTGTCAATTGCAATGCCAAACAAAATTAAATATACAAAACTAATAAAAGAGAAAGCAAAACAATTGGGTTTTAGCTTCTGTGGCATCAGTAAAGCTGAGTTTTTATTGAGCGAAGCGCCAAAATTAGAAAAATGGTTAAAGGAAAATAAGAATGGCAAAATGGCTTATATGGAAAATCATTTTGACAAAAGATTAGACCCAACGCTTCTGGTTGAAGATTCAAAATCAGTAGTAAGTTTAATGTATAATTATTTTACTCCTAAAAATCAATTAGATTCATTAGCACCTAAAATTTCGAAGTACGCATATGGTGAGGATTACCATGATGTAATAAAGGAAAAGCTAAAAGAATTATTGTTATATATTCAATTAGAAATAGGCGAAGTGAGTGGAAGATGTTTTGTGGATTCTGCGCCAATTTTAGAACGTGCTTGGGCTGCCAAAAGTGGTTTAGGTTGGATTGGAAAGAATGGAAATTTAATCAATAAAGGAAATGGATCTTTTTACTTTTTGGCAGAACTTATCATAGATTTAGAATTAAATTATGATGGTGTTGTAACTGATCATTGTGGCACATGCACAGCCTGTATTGATGCTTGTCCAACCCAAGCAATAGTAGCGCCAACAATAATAGATGGAAGCAAGTGTATCAGTTATTTTACCATTGAATTAAAGGAAGCCATTCCAACATCTATGAAAGGAAAATTTGATAATTGGGCTTTTGGATGTGATGTTTGCCAAGATGTTTGTCCATGGAATAAGTTTTCAAAACCACATCAAGAGTCAAAATTTGAACCCAATGAACAACTATTAAATATGAATCAACAAGATTGGCAAGAAATTACTGAACAAGTATTCAGCCAATTGTTTAAAAAATCGGCTGTAAAAAGAACCAAATACAACGGTTTGAAAAGAAATATTGACTTTATAAGAAATACCGAAAGCTAAATCATGATCAAAATATACAAATACTACATTTATATAATTATAAGCAATTTTTTGTTATTGCATTTTGTAAATGCACAAGACACCATTCAAGTTAAAATAAAGAAAATAAAGCCTGTTAAAATTGAGGAATCAAAAAAATTATTGCTCCATAAAATGGATCCAGATAATTTTAATTTTGGCGTAGAAATAGGAGGGAACTTCAATTTAATTGGATCACAATTTGGAAATTATGTAGGAAAATCTCAGCCAAGAATTAGCATATTTTTCACAAAGCCAATAAGTAAATATTATATCAATAGTTTTATCAGTTTATGGGATTTTGCCATAGAACCTGTAGCTTTAAATTTAATAAGTTGCAGAGAAAATACGATTGACAATCAATATGGTGCTTATTATTATGATCCTTCATTTTCCTTACATTTAATTCCCGATAGAAGTAGTTCTGATTTAAGAATTATACTTGGTGTTAGACCATCTTATTTGCTTTATAGTTATTCCGAAATTTTAGAAAATGGAGAATATCGTTTATCACAAAGTGGTGTGGCAACCAATAAAAACAAAGCAGGCGACATTGATATTTCTGGTATGTTAGGTTTAAGTCTTAAGTTCAGTAAAATTGGTTATTTTGATATAAAATATACACATAGTTTTACCAATCAAAATAATATCAATTACGTTCAAGGTAGGCCAAGTTTAATAGAATTTGGAATTCGTTTAAGTGCGGTTCAAATTGGTAAAGTTCTATTCGATATAGATGCTGAAACACAAAAACAAGTAGTAAAATTAAGCAAAGGTACTTTATTAGTGATGCTTCCAACACCCAATCAAAACGAAGTAAATTCATTACAAAGCGCTGGAAGAACCAATGAAATTAGAGAACTTTTTTATCAACAGGAAATAACGAATAAAATGGTTGTTGAGAAATTTAAAAGAGATTTTAAGTTCAGTAAAGTGTTGTTTTTCTCAGATTCTTCTGCTATTAAAATTACCAATAATAATTTTTATAACATTTTTGTGGATGAAAATATGAATACAATTCCAACTCCCGAAACATTTGATTCTACTAACTTTTTCATTGCTTCATTTTGTGAAGATGTTTCGGAGTTCGCTAACAGATTTACCTACGGTTTACATGTATACGATGTAAAAATGCAAGCTTTACCTAGTCCGTTTAATGGATTAAAAAATGACATGGGTTTATATCCTGGAGGCGATATAATTACCTATATGCGCAAGAAGAAAGCATTGTTTTCAATTGGTGAATATGAAAGAGTAATTAGGAAATTTAACGATAGGTTATTGAAAAAGAAAATGGAAGTTTTGGAAGATTAGTGGAGAGCATGTATGAATGATAAAGTATGAA
>CANGPW010000091.1 GCA_947456185.1 Bacteroidota bacterium
CTTGGTATGGAAGTTTTTTATTCCATTTCAGACGATAAAATGCTGATTGAAACCAATAACTTTGAAGCGGGAATTTATATTTTAACCATTACTCAAAACAAGCAAACTATTCATCAAAAAATTGTAATTAATTAACATAAAAACATTGAAAAACCATCCTATTTATTCGTCATTGGGAGGAACGAAGCTTCCGACAAATCGGAATATCAGTGGGATTGCTTCGTTCCTCACAATGACGTTCTGGAAAATAAAGTTGTTCAATACTGGGAATAGTTTACTTTATATCACAATATTTTTTCTGTTTTCAGCATGCGATAAAGCCCCGAAAACTCCTGATATTACTATCATTCCCGATTCTATTTCGGGCGGTGTTTTTATAGTAAATGAAGGAAATTATATGCAAGGAAATGCGGAAATTGGTTTTATAAATAATGGCTTGAAACAACGCTTAGACAATGTATTCCTTTCAGCAAATAACAGAAACTTAGGCGATGTATTTCAGTCAATGAATATTATAAACGATCAAGCTTATTTGGTAATTAATAATTCGGGTAAAATTGAAATAATAAATCCGAAAACATTTAAAAGTGTTGGAACCATTACTGGTTTGCGTTCACCAAGGTATATCACTAAAATTAGCAATAGCAAAGCTTATGTAAGCGATTTATACGATAACAATATTTTTGTAATTGATTTGCAAAGCAAGCAAATTATTAAAAAAATTCCCATTAAAGGTTGGACAGAAGAAATGCTTTCATTAAATGGTTATACTTATGTAACCAATGTTAAAAGCAGTAAAATAATGGTCATTGACGAGTTTACCGATGAAATAATTGATAGCATTAGCACTCCTTTTGCACCTAAAAATATTTTAAAAGATTCAAATAATCGCATTTGGATTTTGTGTGGTGATGCCAATGCAATTGATAACAAACATTTCATTATTCAGTTAGATGCTTTAAATAAAAAAATTGCCAAAAAACTAATCATCAATACACCAAATACAGCTGCCAATAGGTTGCGAATTAATAAAGAAGGAAATTTACTTTTTTGGATTGACGAAGGCGTTTTCAAAATGGATATAAACGATACATTATTGCCAGCAAGTCCAATTATTAAGAAAGAAAATAGACTTTTTTATGGCTTAGGAATTGATCCAAAATATAACGAAATATTTGTAAGCGATGCCAAAGATTTTAACGCAAATAGTGACGTATATCGTTTTGATTTTAACGGACAGCTATTGGGTAAATTTATTAGTGGAAAAATTACAGGGGATTTTTATTTTTACTACAACTAATGGACAAAGAAATAAAGATAAAAACAGTTTCTGAAAATCAAAAACTGGAGCAAAATATTCATTATTATTTCAATGAAATGGGATTAATGGTTTTTACAGAACTATACCACCAAACACGTGGATATTGTTGTAAAAACGCTTGTAAACATTGCCCTTTTGGCTTTAAAAAGTAGCGCTTTGATTGTTTATTGATTGTCATATTTTATCTCTAATTTTTTTATCTTGATTCTATTATTAATTTGCAATAATATTTTACAAAAATGAAAAAAATAATTTTACTAAGTATTTCCTATTTTATGTGTTTGCAAATGTTTGCACAACGCAGTAATTGCAGTGTTTCGCCTGAGCCAAATACGTTTACACAACAAGACGGTTCGGTAATCACTTTAATTGCCTTTGGCAATGAACAAGAACATTATTTGGAAACACCTGAAGGTTATACCGTTTTGGTAAATAGCAATCATATTTTTGAATATGCTTATATTGATGCCAATGGCAATTTAAGTCCAAGTGGAATTAAGGCGAGCAACAAAACTAGTTTTGCAGGTAAAAATAGTTTTTCCAAAAACTTGCGTTACAGTAAAAGTCAAAAAGCAATATTGGCAGAGGCATTTTCACAACTTACACAAAACAATGATAAAAATTTAGGTAAAGCAGGTCCTCAAGGCTTTCCTGCCAAAGGAATTCGTAAAGTATGTGTGCTATTAATTCAATATCCAGACTTATTAGCAACCATTCAAAAGTCGGTTTTTGAAAATTTATTTAATCAAATAAATTATGGTGGTTTTGGTAGTGTTAGAGATTACTATTTGCGAACATCATACGGTCAATTAACCTTAAATTCTGATGTGTACGGTTGGTTTATGGCCGATAAAAATTACATTAATTATGGTAAAAGCAATGCAAGTTATAGTGCAAATACGCGCGATTTGGTACGCGATGCTGTAGTAGCTGCAGATTCTGCAGGCGTTGATTTTAGCCCATACGACAATGATTTAGATGGTAAAATAGATGGTTTATTAATTCTTCATGCCGGTATAGGTGCAGAGGAGCAAAGTGCTCCAAATGCTAACAACTATATTTGGAGTTTTAGAAGCACTTATTTTGGTACTTTATTAGTAGACGGTGTAACCGTTTCATCTTATTGTATGTTTCCAGAAAAAAGATACAGCAATGCTTCTTATCCTGCAGTTGGAATTGGAGTAATTACCCACGAGTTTGGACATATTCTTGATTTACCCGATTTGTATAGCACACAAAGTAATGGTGAAGGTGCAGGAAACTTTACAAATATGGCGGGCGGCCCATGGTTAAACGGGGAAAGAACTCCTTGCTTATTTGATGCTTGGAGCAAAATGTCGTTAGAGTGGCTTACGCCAACTGTTATTTCGCAAATTGGTACGTATACCATTCCAAAATGTGCGGCTGATAGTAATTTTAGTTATAGAATTAATACATCAAAAGCTACCGAATATTTTTTATTAGAAAACAAACAGTTAAAAGGAAATGATAAATACATACCCGGAAAAGGTTTGGCTATTTGGCATATCAATGGCAATTTTGCAAAATTACTTTCAGCTGGTGGCGGTAATAATGTAAACAACGATACTTCAAAATATGGAACTGGCTTAATGCAAGCCGATGGACAACGACATTTGGAAAAAGCCACAAATAGAGGCGATGCCGGAGATTTATATCCTGGTACTAGTAACAACAGAAACTTTAGCGGAAGCACCAATCCTTCTTCTAATTTTTACCCTACAACTGCAGGTGGCGTAAGGGCTACGTCAAATGTTACCATTTCAAATATTACGCAAAACTCCGATAGTTCTATTACATTTACTTTAGGAAGTAAAGCTGTTTCATCGTTCGATGGTGGTTCGCTAAATGCTTGTGTGCCACATACCATTAACTTTAAAAACAATTCACTTTTTGCCAATAATTACAAATGGAATTTTGGTGATAGTTCAGCTGAAGTAACCACTGCAAATCCAACTTATACATTTACAAAAATAGGTAGTTATGCAGTAAAGTTATATGTGCTTGATTCTTTAAATAATGCCATTGATTCATCGACACAAACTTTTAAAATAAATCCAAGTCCTAATGCAATTGGAACAGTTACCAGAATAAATGCTGACTCGTTTTATTTTATAAATAATTCGGTAAATGCCGATTATGTTTCATGGAAAATGGGCAATAGCAGTTCCAATAATGCCGACCCGTTTGGTTTTAAATTTACCGGTGTTGGCGTAATTCCTATCAAACTGATTGCATACAGGTCTGGTTGTAACGATACTTTTAAAACAGTAATAGAAGTTTGGAACACAAGCATCCATGAAACTAAAATGCTCAACAATGTAGTTATTTATCCCAATCCTTTTGGCAATGAACTAACCGTTTCGTTTGAAAGTATGGCAAACCAACAAGCTGATTTAACCATTACGAATATATTGGGTCAACAAGTTTATAGCAATCAAATGAATACCAAATCGGGTATAAATTTATTTAACCTGAACAATGCAAATAGCTTGGAAGCAAATGGGATTTATTTTGTAAAACTAACCATCGATAACCAAACTTATACTTATAAAATAATGAAGAGCAATTAAGCATTTTGTTCGTTCATGGTTAAGTATCCCTAACCAACCATTATCAAATGCGAGTTCAATAATGACCTCGCATTTTTTGTTTTAAAGTGTTGCTATTGCAAAGCAACCAAAACATTACCTCACTCGCTTTCAAAATTTCATTAAGCTAAGACTTTTCTGACCTTGAAAAGGTCAAATGTTTATAGATATTTAAATTTGTTGTTGTGTTCGACCCCAACGGGGTCGCATGTTTAATACACAAAATTATCTATATACATTTGACTCCGTTGGAGTCATTTTCTTAACTTAATGAAATAGTGCATGCGGTAGTCTTGAAAAATTTGAAAGTCCGTGGTTGGTGAACCAACTGTATGCTAAGTGATTGGTGAGGACACCAACCACGGACGAAATTTTTCAATCAATTACCAAAACAAAATTCATATAGCACAAACGCATAAAATGATATTATATTTGAACGCTTTAAAAAGCAATATGATTAAACAATAAAACAATGAAATTAGTAACATACATCCACAACAAAAGCAGCCTTTTGGGCATTATTCACGAAGGAAAAATTTGGAATTTAAAAGATTTAGATACTTCGTTTCCTGATAAAATGCGCAAGTTTTTATTTGCTGGCGAAAGTGTAATGGAAAAAGCCAAGAACTGGGATGCTCAAATAAAATTAGGAAAAGTTGATAAGCCATTTGTACTCGAAAACACAGTGGTGTTAGAAGCTCCCGTTCCAAACCCTACTTCGTGTAGAGATGGTTATGCGTTTAGACAACACGTAGCAGCAGCCCGCAGAAACCGTGGCGTTCCCATGATTGAAGAGTTTGACCAATATCCAATATTTTATTTTACCAACCATAACGCCATTCAAGGGCCAGGGCAAATTGATTGCATGCCCGATCATTTTCAAAAACTAGATTTTGAATTAGAAGCAGCCATTGTAGTAGGTAAAAAAGGTAGAAACATCAAAGCAAGTGAAGCCGATGCATACATAGCCGGTTACATGATTATGAACGACATGAGCGCGCGTACTTTGCAAATGGAAGAAATGCTGTTAAACTTAGGGCCTGCAAAAGGAAAAGATTTTTCAACAGTAATAGGACCTTACTTTGTTACACCTGATGAGTTAGAACAATATAAAGTTCCTGCTAAAGCAAACCATGTAGGAAATGCTTATAATTTAAACATGAAATGTTGGGTAAATGGCATTTTGGTTAGTGAAGGAAATGTAGCCGACATGGACTGGACTTTTGCAGAAATATTAGAACGTTGCGCTTATGGTGTAGACATTCTTCCTGGCGATGTAATAGGAAGCGGAACAGTAGGAACTGGTTGCTTTTTAGAGTTAAATGGAACAGGATTATTAAACGACAAAAACTTTAAATCACAGTGGCTAAAAGATGGCGATGTGGTAGATATGGAAATTACTGGTTTGGGTAAATTAAGCAATACCATTAAAAAAGTAAATACAGATTTTTCAATATTTGCATTAAAGAAAAAACCGCTAACAGCGTAGTTTTTTTATAAAAAAAACTTAAAAGGGATGAATGTTTTAATACATTCATCCCTTTTTTATGGGGTAAAGATTTGGTGTTTTAAAAAGTTTGGAAATGAATACATTAAATATAAATTTGTTTTTATTTTAATAAAAATTAGTAATCGGTTACAATATGTGACCCACCAAACGAAGTGTGCTTATCGGTGGGAATTTTCGCCCTTGTTGGTGTTTTAGCGCAGCGACACCAACAAGCAAAGCATAACCAACTAGTAACCCTAACCATAAAACAAATAAAATGAACTATCCCTATTTTTATACAGCCACTATTTTAGAATGGAAACATTTATTGAAGCCAGATAAATACAAGGACATAATTATTCAAAGCTTATATTTTTTGTCTACACAACATAAAATTAAAGTGTTCGGCTTGGTTATTATGCCTAACCATATTCACTTAATATGGCAAATACTTGATGGTAATACACTAGATAAAATTCAATTGAGTTTTATGAAGTACACTGCTCAACAAATCAAAGCAGATTTAGCAGTCAATCATCCATTGGTTTTAGAAAAATTTAAAGTTATTTCCAAAGATAGAAAATATCAAATATGGGAACGAAATCCATTAAGTATTCAACTATTTAGTAAAGAAGTACTAGAACAAAAGTTAAACTATATTCACAATAATCCTTACCATGAAAAATGGAATATTTTAAATGAATCAGGTGCATATCATTACTCGTCTGAGGAGTATTATAAAAACGAAACAAACAACTTTGGATTTTTAGTTCATTACCATGAATTGTTTTGAGTAGAGGTAAGTTGTTGGTGCTAATTGGAGTGGTAAGTTGGAGTGGTAATTTGTTGGTGTCGCTGCGCTAAAACACCAACAACGGTAGTAAAAAGTGTACTTATAAATGAACAATAAAAACAAGTGTTTTATGATACACAAAACACTTCAACCATGATACTATGATTTGGGAAGCAAAAATAATTAAACATAAAGGCGAAAGCAGAATAGCGGTGTATTTTGAAAAAAATGCGGAATGGATAGCACGCATCAAAAAGCTGGAAGGTGTAAGATGGAGTAGCAGTTTAAAAGCTTGGCATTTGCCCGATAATGAAGCAAACAGAAAAAGGTTTAAATTGGATTTACCAATTATTTTAAGTGAAATGCATATTCAAAAAATAGAGCAATTTAAACGATGGTTAAGTTCAAAACGATATAGTGCAAATACCATCAAAACTTACTCAGATGCATTACACACATTTTTAAAATATTACCACAATAAGCCTGTAGAACATATAAGTAATGAAGATGTGATTGCATTCAACAACGACTATATTTTAAAAAACAAGTTATCAGCATCCTATCAAAACCAAGTTGTGAACTCAATAAAATTATTTTTTAAAGAAATTCAAGGAGCAACAATAAATGCTGCAATAATTCACAGGCCTAAACGACCTAAACTACTTCCTAATGTGTTAAGTAAAGAAGAAGTTCAACTAATAATAAATGCAACAAACAATAATAAACATAGAGCAATGCTTTGTTTAATTTACAGTTGCGGTTTAAGGCGTAGCGAATTAATAAATTTACTTCCTCAACATATTGACAGAAATAGAGGCATTTTAATTATTAAACAATCGAAGGGAAGGAAAGATAGAATTACTCCTTTGCCACAGAAAATCATAGAAATGCTTGGTAATTACTTTAAAGAGTATAAGCCTGAAAAATGGCTTTTTGAGGGTCAAAAAAAAGGTGAACAATATAGTGAAAGAAGTTTGAATTTAGTGTTTGCACATGCTGTAGAAAAAAGTAAAATAATAAAGCCTGCCACTTTACATTGGTTAAGGCATAGTTATGCCACACACTTATTAGAAGGAGGAACTGATTTGAGATATATTCAAGAATTACTTGGGCATAGCAGTAGCAAAACTACTGAAATTTACACGCATGTTAGTACTAAAAAAATAAGTGAAATAAAAAGTCCAATTGAAGATTTGGATATATAAAAATAATAGGTATGTTTGAATATAGAAACCTTCCTAAAACAACCCAATTTTGGATAGACATAGGAAGGTTTTAGGGTTAAACATTCCTATATAAACAAGTTATAGGCAACCATAGGACGACAGTGCAACCAAACATAAAAGACAAAAAAGTATGACATTTTTAGAATTAGCCGAAAGAGTTTTAAGAGAAGAAAAACGACCGCTGACCGCCAACGAAATTTGGACTTTGGCGACAGAAAAAGGTTATGACAAACAACTTAACAGCGAAGGCAAAACTCCTTGGGCGACACTTGGTGCACAGATTTATGTTAACGCAAAAGACAACCCAAAATCTCCTTTTGCACAGACAGATAGCAGACCGAAAAAGTTTTACTTAAAATCACAAGCAAGCCAACTTGACCTTTCTGACACAGCAATTTCAAAAGAGCCAACAGTAGTTAAGAAAAAACGGTTTGACTTTTTAGAGAAAGACCTTCACCCATACTTGACATATTACGCTTATTACCATTTACATTGCTACACCAAGACAATTAACCATTCACAATCTTCAAAAAAAGAATTTGGCGAATGGGTGCATCCTGACATCGTTGGTTGCTACTTTCCGCTTGATGATTGGAAGCAAGAAGTTTATGAATTAAGTTCTTCTATTGGAAACATTTCAATTCGACTATTATCATTTGAACTAAAGCGAGAATTAAGTTTTGGAAATTTAAGAGAGAGTTTTTTCCAGACGGTTTCAAACTCATCTTGGGCAAACGAAAGTTATTTAGTTGCTGCTGAAGTTTCGGAAGAAGAAGAGTTTAGAAACGAACTATCACGACTTTCAACTTCATTTGGTATTGGAGTCATCAAACTAAATCTCGAAGACCCTCATTCTTCTGAAATTATTTTTCCAGCAAAATATCGAGAAGCACTCGACTGGGAAACAATAAATAAATTGACAATGAATGCAGACTTTAAAGAGTTCATTTCGACAGTAAAAATCGACATAACGAGCAGAAAAATTCATAAGAAGGAATACGACCAAGTTCAAGACATTGAAATATTAAA
>CANGPW010000092.1 GCA_947456185.1 Bacteroidota bacterium
TGCATTAAATCCAACCCTTTTCGAAGTAGCAATTAGTTTTTTAAATGTATTAGGGTGAGGTTCAAAGGCATAAACATCGACTGAATTGTTCATCTCTTTAATTTTACAAGAATATTCACCAATGTTTGCACCTACATCAAATATTATTAATTTTTCTTTTTGATTGTATTTTGAGAAAAAGTAGGAAAGAAAAGCATTTTCGCCTTTTTGATTTATTAGCTTTGAATTATCAATCCCGAGCCCTTTTGAAGAGGCAATAAATAAGAATTTATTGAATTTATAGAAATAAGTATTTGAGAATATTTTTTCATAAATGCTAAGTAACTGCTTTATCATATTTATTTTGGCTTGATTGGTTTTTGATTAGTTGAAAATTTAATGGCTTGAGAAATTTTTATAACATTTATAAAATATCAAAGTGCCAAAATTAAGAGAATATTTTGGTTTTGGAGTAAATTTTTTTTACTAAAAGCAAGAATTCAAATAATTTATTAATTAATATTGTAAAATAAAATAAATGTTTCAAACGCCAATTCTCTTCTTAATATTTAACAGGCCAGATACTACTAAACGAGTATTTGAAAGCATTAGAAGTATAAAGCCCGCCAAACTATACATAGCTGCCGATGGAGACAGAAAAGACAAAGTAGGAGAAGATTTGCTTTGTAAGGATACCAGAAGCATCATAGATTTAATAGATTGGGAATATGAAATAAAAACCCTTTTTAGACCCGAAAATTTAGGCTGTAAAATAGCCGTAAGTTCAGCTATTGATTGGTTTTTTGAAAACGAAGAGCAAGGAATTATTTTAGAAGACGATTGTTTGCCTAATGAAAGTTTTTATATTTACTGCGAAACGTTATTGAACTATTATGCTTTTAATGAAAGAATCATGCATATTTCAGGGAATAATTTTCAAGATGGAATGATGAGAGGAAATGGGAGTTATTATTTTTCAAACTACAACCATATTTGGGGTTGGGCTTCTTGGAAACGTGCATGGAAAGCCTATAATGTGGATTTAAGTTTTTTAACTGAAACCTTAATTGAAAAACAATTTGACACAAAATAAGAACGTTTGTTTTGGAATAATATTTTTAAAAAAGTAATCAATAAAACCATTGGAACATGGGATTATCAATGGACTTATGCTGTTTGGAAAAACAATGGTTTAAGTATATTGCCAAACAAAAATATGATTGCTAATATTGGGTTTAATAACAATGGAACGCATACTTCTGGAGTTGATATTCTTGGACTTAGCAATATGAAAACATTTTCAATTGAGAAAATTATAAACCATTCTGCTATAGCTGTTAACACCAAAGCAGATAAATATACTTTAGATCACTATTTCAATCCTAGCAAATTATTTTATATTTACAAAAAAATTATTTTTTTTAAGCGCCAATTTTGGATTAATAGGATGAAATTATTTAAGAAATAAGTTTATTAAAATCAGATATAGTTGTTTATGAGCAGTTCCCTTAATTGTAAAGTTTGTAATAATAAAGCAAACTGGGTATTTACTACTTTAGTTTTAGAAAAATACGATGTTAAATATTATCGTTGCGAAAATTGTTATTTTGTTCAAACAGAAACGCCTTTTTGGATAGAAGAAGCATATAAAAATCCTTTAAATTTGAGCGATACTGGAATTATGGTAAGAAACCTAAAATTCAAAAAAAGGCTGACGCCAATTTTATTTTTTATATATGGCAAACAAAATAAATATTTGGATTATGCTGGTGGATATGGGATTTTTACAAGAATTATGCGTGATATTGGCCTTGATTTTTATTGGCTGGATAAATATGCAACAAATTTAATTTCAAGGGGTTTTGAACATAAAGAAGAAAATAAATATAGAGCAATATCAGCCTTTGAAGTTTTTGAACATTTAGTAGACCCAATTGCTGAAATTGAGGAAATGTTAAAATACTCAGATACAATAATTTTTTCAACTCAATTAATTAAAGATGATTTACCTGATTTGAATTGGTGGTACTATGGATTTTCACATGGACAACACGTTGCCTTGTACCATAAAAAAACGCTTCTTTATTTAGCTAAAAAGTTTAATTTAAATTTAGCTAGTAATAACGAAGACTTGCACATTTTATCTTCGAAGAAAATTTCTTCGTTGAAATTTAATTTCTTTTATAAATCTGCTAAATACAACTTATTCAGTTTTTTAAAATTATTTTTGAAAAGCAAAACAAATTCCGACTCTCTTTATTTATTACAAAAATAAACACATATGTAATGATCAACAACATATAAGTAGATCCAAAACAGTGCTTTTTAACCTTGTGTAGTTAGATAAATAAATATAAAAGATTCAACAATTATATATGGTACAACAGCAGAAGCAGTTATAGAATTTAATATTTATACCAATGTTTTTTCTTTTATAAATTAATTAAATTACAATACAAATCATTATGAAAGTACTAATTGATGACGAAGCTTTTATTATACAAAAATATGGAGGCGTATCAAGAATTTTTTCTGAAATTTTAAGTCGCCTAGTTAATTATAAAAACACTCAACTGCTTTTTTATAATTTTTATTCTGAAAATGAGTATTTAAATGCACTCGGCTTTAATGGAATTAGACCTTATTTAAAAAATTTGCAGTTTCCTTTAAAAGGCAAAATAATACGCTTCATAAGTAGGTTTTTTAGCAATCCGTTTATAATAAAAAAAATTAAAACAGGGAATGCCGATGTTTTTCATTCATCATTTTACTCAGATTACTATTTAAATTCCCTTAAAATTAATTCCAAAATAAAATTTGTATTCACCATTCATGATTTAATACACGAGTTAATGCCTGAAGTAAAAGGTAATGCAGATTTAGCAGCTACTAAAAAAAATAATTTACTAAGGGCTGATCATATAATAGCTGTGTCGGAATCAACAAAAAAAGATTTGTTAATGTTTTATCCGTTTGTTGACAATAATAAAATTACTGTTATACACTTGGCGAATTCATTGACAAATGAAAGCGAAAAAGTAATAAATTTACCAGAAAAATATTTACTTTTTGTAGGCGAAAGAAGGGGATATAAAAACTTCAATTTATTTTTAGAAGCATTTAATGCGTTTTCGGTAATTCACCCTGATTATAAAGTTGTTTGTACAGGTAGTATGTCATTTTCATCTTCTGAAATTAAGCTTTTTAAAAAATTAAATTTACAACAAAAAATATTTCATTTTAAGTGCAATGACAAACAAATGAGGTATATTTATGAAAAATCTAAAATGTTTGTTTTTCCATCGCTATACGAAGGCTTTGGTTTGCCTGTTTTAGAAGCATTTGCGTGCAAAACACCTGTTATACTTAGTAATTGTAGTAGTTTGCCTGAAGTAGGCGATACTGCTGCTTTATACTTTAATCCAAAAAGTGAAAGTGAACTAACCAATAAAATGTTATTGCTTGCAAATGATCAAAATTTATGTAATGAACTTGTAGAAAAAGGCATTAATCGGCTTAATGACTTTTCATGGGACAAACATTTTGAATCAACTTATTCTATTTATAACTCTTTATTTTATGAATAGTCAACTTTCCTATACCTGAATCAAACATTAGTGCTTGTCATTTCACAAAGGTCCGAAGTGATTCTTTATCTGAACAACATCATAACCTATGATATAAAAAAGCGAGATTTGAGTATTTTAAATTCAATTAAATGCGAGGATTATGAGGAAGAGTTTCACCATGATTCAGAAAAATATTAAAGCTTGAAATCCTGAATCCATAGATAAGGTGATTTCTAAAGATTCAAACCGATTTAAAAAGGATTCTGTCTGTTTAAATTTTGTTGATAAATAAGAGTGGGTCCTACCTATTTTCGTCCCATAAAATTTTTAATTAATTACAAAAAAGTTAATTTAAGAAATTATGGATAATAAAGAATTGTAAATACTAGTAAAGGCTGTTTATAAAAAAATTAGAATAAAAAAGAAAGCTTTAACCGAAGTACAATTCAAAAAAAATTAAAAAACCATAGATTTAGAGGCTAAATATTACTCTAAGGTTATATAATATACAAAAATGCGTTGGCACTTAAAACACCCATATTATTTTTAATTTTTAATAGACCAGATACAACACAAATGGTCTTTGAACAGATTGCAAAGCAACAACCTGAAAGACTTTATATTGCAGCTGATGGGCCTAGAAAAAAAAGGGAAGAAGACAAGAAATCTTGTGAGGAAGTAAGAAATCTTGTCGCAAAAATTAATTGGCCTTGTGAAATTAAAAGACTATATAGAGAAGATAATTTAGGTTGCAAAGAAGCTGTTAGTAGTGCTATATCTTGGTTTTTCGAGCATGAGGAAGAAGGAATAATTCTAGAAGACGACTGTTTGCCTCACCCAGATTTTTTTTCATTTTGTAGTAAGGCATTAACAACTTATAAGGACCAATATCTTGTTATGCATATCAATGGGTACAATCCGATTGAAAATCAAAATGTGTCCAGATATTCTAACTTTATTTCAATTTGGGGTTGGGCAACTTGGAGGCGAGCTTGGAACTTGTATCAGCCATCAGCAGATTATTATAGAAGCTTTCAAAAACAGCAACTAATAAGACAAATATTCCCAAAAAATTACTATTTAGTGGAACCATTTACTGATGATGTTATTAATGGAAAATATGACACATGGGATTTACAATGGGCAATAGCAATTCATGTTTTTTTTGGAACGTCAATCATACCTTCTAAAAATTTAATTCAAAATATAGGTTTTGGTTCCGATTCAACTCATTCAAACGAATCAGATGCTAGCAAGCTCGGCATTGCTTTTTCTAATAAATCCCATAATATAGAATTACCTGAAAAAATGGAAGTTAATGTCAATTTAGATGATGATTTAGTAGGATATTTTAATGGTAAAAACACCTTCCTAAAAAAGCTCTTTTATATAAAATATAGATTAAAAAGTGTCAAATATTAAAAAATACAAATTTGCAATTGCAGGAGCAGGTTTCAGCGGTGCAGTTCTAGCTAGAGAATTAGTTACAAGTTTACCATGTGAAGTCATTATTTTTGAGGAACGTGATCATACAGGTGGTAATTGCCATACAAGCAGAGATATAGATACTGGTGTAATGGTTTATAGATACGGTCCACATATTTTCAATACAAATATTAATATTAACGAAGTTTGGGATTATGTCCACGAGTTTTGCAATATGGGTACATATATTTATCAAGTTAAAGCAAATACATCAAAAGATATTTTTTCCTTACCGATTAATTTAAATACTACAAACGAAATATATAACAAACGCTTTACACCTCGAGAAGCAATGGAATTTATTTCAAATGAAATTGATTCTACTATCATCGAACCAAAAAACTTTGAAGAAGTTGCAATTGCATCAGTTGGTAGACCTATATATGAAATACTTATCAGAGATTACTCAACAAAACAATTGGGATGTCATCCCAAAGAAATACCAACCGAGGTTGTAAAAAGATTACCAATTAGGTATAACTACAATAATAATTATCACAAGAGTAAATATGTTAGAATGCCCGAGAATGGATATAGTGGATTGATAGATAATATATTAAATCATCCTAACATTTCTATTAAACTAAATAGTATTGCCACAAGATCACTCATTGAAGAGTATGATCATTTATATTATTGCGGACCAATTGATAAGTTCTATAACTATAAGTTTGGGGAACTTGGTTATAGAACCGTTTTTTGGAAGAATTTTGTAGTAGATGGCGATTTTCAAGGAATTTCACAAATGAATTACACTGAAAGCAATCCTGAATTTACGAGAATTATTGAACATAAACATTTCAACCCATGGGAAAATCATAAAAAAAGCTATTGTTCAACTGAATATAGCAAAGAGACAACAAAATTAGATATTCCATATTTCCCAAAAAAACTTGAAGAGGATTTAATTAAATTTAACTCATATATGAAGTATGCTATAGAAAATGAAAGCGAAATTTCCTTTTTAGGCAGATTGGCTACATATAGATATTTAGATATGGATAAGACCATTTTCGAAGAAATTCAATTCGCCAAAGATTATTTAGTTTCTATATCTTCATGCCAACCTCCAGTATTTCCTAAACAAGATTTATGAAAATGATTGAACATAAAATACTCCTGACAGTAGTAACTAGAGATAGGTTAAATTGTTTAAATAAATTCCTTGACTTAGTATCTAATCAAACATTGAAACCCACTAATATTCTAGTAATTGATAATGATTCTAAACCTGATACTAAATCTTTAGTTCAAAAATACATATCTAAAGATCCAAGTATATTATATTTAAATACTAAAAGAAATGGCGGAGGAGCTGGTGGGCAATCAATTGCATTGACTTATGCTGCTTCAAATGGTTATGACTTGGTTTACACTTTGGATGATGATTGTGAACCAGACCTTAATGCTTTAGAACAGGTATATAAAAAATGGTTTAGTGAAAAAGATAGAGAGAATACAGTTCTTTCGAGCACAGCATTAAGCTTAACTTCTGATGAATTTTCTTTTGCATTATGGAAGCTAAAAAGAAACATATTTTCTAATGGGAATTCATCTTATAGTAGGTTAAATCAGATTCCAAAAAATGAAATAATTAATGATGTTTATTACGGGTGGTCTCACTTTTTTTTAGGAGTGCTAATTCCGGTAAATTTGATAAAAAAGTATGGTTCAGTGAATCCAAAATATTTCATTAGGGGTGACGAATTAGAATATTTTGTGCGACTACTTGAATCAGGAGTTAGGCTTGGAGCAGTAACTACAAGTATTGTTCGACACCCTCAAGAATTAAAAGGGCAAATAAATGATTTAAAACTTTATTATACCTTAAGGAATAATACAGAGATAAGAGTTAAATACTATCCTAGTTGGAAATACAACAAACTATTTTTTAAAATTTGGCTGTTGGGATTCAAAATTATAAGGAAAACAAAAAGTATCACATACCAAGCGGTATTTGACGCAATAAATGGAGATTTTTCAAAACAACCAGGAGATTTTCCGAAAGAGATGTAATAATTTAACTTTTAGTTGATATTCATTTTGATTTAAATTGTTCTTTTAGAACTTTCGACGATAAAGGTCCTTTCCCCAACGCTGATAATTGCATTTTCTCTATCAAAAATAAAAAGTCCTTCAAATATAGATTCATCACCTATTTTGAAACTGCAATTGGCTTTTGAATTGGCAAACTGATTTTCCAAAACAATTTTCCAGCCTTTCCCAACAAGCAATTGAACATATTTGTTGTTCAAATATTTAAGGTGTTTTGCTTTAAGAATTATGGTCAATTTGATTCATGCAATAATATCAAATTTTATTTTAATATTGAAATAGGTTTTTGTGAAAAATTTTAATAGTTGTACAATTAGATTTTTACAACGAAAATTGCGACCATTATTAATTCCAATTTGAAAATATTACTCCTCGATAATTACGATTCATTTACACACATGCTTAAAGATTATTTGGAGCAATGTGGAGCAAATTGTATCTTGTTAAGGAACGATAAAATTACTGTTGCTGAAATAACATTATTAACTTTTGATGCCATCTTAATTTCACCTGGTCCAAAGGAGCCAAAAGATGCAGGTATTTTGATGGACTTAATAGCTGCTTTTTATAAAACTAAACCTGTTTTTGGTGTTTGTTTGGGTCATCAAGCCATTGCCGAATTTTTTGGTGCTAGCTTAAATAAAGCAATATTGCCAAGGCACGGAAAAGTAGATTTAGTCATTCATTATGGTGATGAAATGTTTCAGCATGTTCCTGAAAAATTTGAAGCTACACGCTATCATTCTTTAGTAATAAATAATTTGCCCAACGAATTAATTGCAACTGCCAGTTGTAACAATGAATTAATGGCTTTTAAGCATAAAAACTTACCCATTTGGGCAGTGCAATTTCATCCAGAAAGTTGCCAAACATTTTATGGATTACAAATAATTAGCAATTTTGTATCAATGGTAAAAAATCAAATTCCATAAAACGCAGCTGAAATTTATTTTAAATATTGGAAAGCAAAAAAGTCTAATTATATTTGTTCTAAACCATTGTTTTTAAATGTTTGCATATCAATTAATAAGTAACGAAATATTTGCCCTTAAACCGAGTGATTCGGCTGCCAATGCTTTGGTATTTATGGAAGATTGGCAAGTAAAAGATTTGCCAATCGTTCAGAATTTAAAAGTAGTTGGAATTGTAAATGAGCAAATTTTATTAAACAATGAAAACGAAAACATGGTCAATGTTTTAAATCCAACGCCCATTTATTGTTTTGAAAATACGCATTTTTACGATGTTTTAAAAATCATTTTCAATTCAAATTTGAGTACTATTCCTGTGGTAGATAGTGAGCAAAATTTTAAAGGAATCATTGCTGCTAA
>CANGPW010000093.1 GCA_947456185.1 Bacteroidota bacterium
GCTTAAAGTGTATCGACTGTCTTTAATATTTACCGAGCCAAAATACAATGCCACTACATAAAAAGTAGTTTCTGCAGCGCCTTGAAATAAGCAAGACAATTGGCCTGTAAGGCTATCAGGGCCATAAGTTTTCATGGCATCGAGCATAAATCCACGAGATCCGCCTGCGCTAAACGGACGCATAATGGCAACGGGAATGGCGTTAATAATTTGAGGATCAACTTTGAAAATATTCATCACCGAAGTAATTCCACCCATCACAATATTCATTAATCCTGAATTACGAAAAATACTCAATGCCACCAACATGGCAATCATGTAGGGCAACACGCGAACGCCAGTTGTAAATCCATCTTTAGCACCGTTTACAAACGAGTCGAAAATATTGGTATTATTGGCTTTAAAAACTTTTTCGTGCAAAATTCCGTAGCCAATAATTCCTAAAATGATGAACAATAAAACGGCATTACTTAAGTTGCCAGTAAAATGAAATTTTTCAATTCCATCTAATTTATTTACATAAAATAATACCAAACCAATTAATGCACTTACTGCAGTTACAAATCCTAAAACTACTAAGTTTATCAAATTAATTCTTTGCTTAACGCTTACAAATATGAGCGCTGCCAATGTTCCTACAAATGAAGTAATGATTGTTGGAAGCATAATATCGGAAGGATTGGTAGCATTTTGCGCAGCTCTGTAACCAATAATAGAAGTTGGAATTAAAGTTAAACCTGCAGCATGCAAACACAAAAACATAATTTGACTATTAGATGCCCGCTCCTTATCGGTATTTACATCTTGCATGCTTTCCATGGCTTTTAGACCAAAAGGGGTGGCGGCATTGTCTAATCCTAAAAAATTTGCAGCAAAATTCATTGTCATAAATCCATAGGCAGCATGTCCTTTGGGCAATTCAGGAAAAATGCGCGCAAAGAAAGGTGTTAACACTTTTGCTAATTTGGTAATGGCATTGGAGTCGTTTAACAGATGCAATAAACCACAGAAAAAAGTGAGGTAACCAATAAGTGGCAACCAAATATCAATGATGGTATTTTTACAAGTAACAAAAATGCCATCAGCAGCTTGCTTTCCTTTGCAAACTTCCACAATTCCGTTATCTAATAATTTATAAACGGTATCGTTTTGGGTGAATCCAGTTGCTTTATTCAACACCATATTTGCATACAAAATAGAATCACTATTTTGAAAATAAGTAGCTTGATGCTCTGCAATTACTAAAGCATCATTCTGCTTTCCGTTAACCATTTGGCCAAGGTTATAAAGCTGATTGCTGCCAAGCATATAAAAAATAAATAGGATGCTTAACGCAATGATATAAGACCAAAATCTGCTTAATGCCATGTGTGATTTATGATTTTTAAAATGTGATTTATGATTGAAATAAAGCCGAATGATAGATTTTTTATTTTAAATATCTAAAATATTTTATTCAACAAATGTGATTTATACTCAATTAAGTATTTAAAATTATTCAATTTTATTTACCTTCAATTTATTGCGGTAGCTTGAAAAAATACTTGATTTTGAAACGAAGCCAATGTATTTTCCATTTTTTGTTACGGGTAAATTCCAAGCACCTGTTTCATCAAAAAGTTTCATCACATTTTCCATACTTTCATTTTCAATAATTATTGCTGGAGCATTTGTCATTAAGTCGCTAACAAATACATTGTCGTAAAGCTCAGTTTTGAACATTATTTCTCTAATATTATCTAATAAAATAACGCCAAGAAGCCTGTATTCATTATCAATTACAGGGAAAATATTTCGCTTAGATTTAGCAATTAACTCCACCATATTTCCTAAACTATCGGTAGAATAAATGGTTTGAAAATTAGTTTCTATTAAGTTAGAAGTGGAGATGGTAGCCAATATATTTTGGTCTTTATCGTTTGTAAAAATATCACCACTCATGGCTAATTTTTTTACATCCATTGAATAAGGTTCAAAATATTTTGAAATGGCAAAACTGATGGAAGAAACAATCATTAGCGGAATCATTAAGTTGTAGCCACCAGTAATTTCAGCAATCAAAAATATAGCCGTTAAAGGCGCGTGATAAATTCCACTTAAAATTCCTGCCATACCTACTAAAGTAAAATTGCTAATGGGTAAATTTGTTAAATTGAGCAGATTTAAAACTTTTGAAAAAAAGTATCCTAAATAAGCTCCCACAAATAACGAAGGCGCGAAATTTCCCCCATTTCCTCCACTTCCCAAAGTAATGGCGGTAGCTATTGATTTTACAAAAATCAACATACCAACTGCTGCCAAAACCAACCATTCATTGTTTTGATAATTGTGAAAAATACTGCCATCCAAAATGTTTTCTGGTTGTAACATTGACAGCGATTTGATGCTTTGATATCCTTCACCAAAAAGTGATGGAAAAATAAATATAAGTGCTGCCAATAATATTCCGCCAATAATTACATTTAAATAAACTTTACTTTTTCTTCTGCTAAAAAGTGCTTCTATTTTCGAAAAAGTGCGAGAGTGATAAACAGAAATTAAGCCCGCAAATATTCCAAGTAATATATAAAAAGGAACATTGTTATAGTCAAATGGTTGCTGAAGTTGAAATGATAAAAGTATATCATCTTGTAAAATTATTTTAGAAATCAATGCGCCAGTTGCTGCAGCAATAATGAGTGGTGTAAAAGCAGAAATACTAATATCAACCAAAAGTACTTCTAAAGCAAATAAAACACCTGCAATTGGAGCGTTAAAAGTGGCTCCAATTCCTGCGGCTATTCCACATGCTAAAAGTAAAGTTCGCTCATTATAACTTAGTTTATATGTTTTTGCATAGTTACTTCCAAAAGCCGCGCCTGTAATTACAATTGGCGCTTCTAATCCTGCCGATCCCCCAAAGCCAACCGTTAAAGAACTTGTTAAAACCTGCGCAAACATTTGCTCTTTTGGCATAAAACTCGATTTTTTAGCTATTCCATAATGTATGTGTGAAAGTCCTTTTTCGAGTTTTCCTTTCAGTAATTTTTTTACAATATAAACCGTTAAAAAAATACCAATAATGGGCAAAAAAAGAAATAAATATTTATAGTTTCCTAGCTCTTTGTAGGTAGCCGCTAAATATATAAAATGAACAGCTGTTTTTAAAACAATGGCAGCCAAACCAACCGTTAAGCCAACCAATACACTCGATAAAAGTATAAATTGTTTAGCGGAAAGTCGATTTTGAATCCATTTTATTACATTTTGTAATTTTTGAACAAGTGTAAATTTCATGTTTTTATTTTTGCTATCAGACCTGACAGGTTTTTAAAACCTGTCAGGTCTTTCGTTACGTTTAATATTCAATAGTTAAATGGTTGAGGTTTTCTTCACTATGAATTGATCTATGAAACTTTTCATATTCATTCTTACTTCCAAACCATTCCATTACTTGGTGTTTGGATAGTTTACTTGATTTATTGGACATATGTCCATGGTATGATGAGTGAGCATAATCTTTAAAATCATTTACAAATCCATGCTTTTGTGGATTAAAATGAATATACCAAATTAGTTTAGTAAAATAATCATCCGAATTAACTAGTTTTCTTTTAAAAGGTGTTTCAAAAAGTCCGCCTGTTCTACTTTGAGATTTATTTATACTTTTGGTATAAGAGTTAAACAAATCAGAAAATTTTTTACTAACGATTCTATCAGGAGAATGTAAACCTTTATTTGCATTTAGACCTGACAGGTTTTTAAAACCTGTCAGGTCTTCGCTGTTTTTAAAACCTGTTAGGTCCCCGTTATTTTTAAAATCTGTTAGGCCCTCGTTAATTTCAAGACCAGTCATTTCTTTTACTCGTACCAATAAATGAAAATGATTTCCTAATAAACAATAAGCAAATGTCTCCAAAACTTCATCCATATAAAAAGAATATTTTTGTAAGAAATATAAATAATTTCTTTCTTCAAAAAACAAATTAGTTCCGTTTATACCTCTATTGTATATATGATAATACTTTCCTGGTTCTAATGGGCTTTCATTTGTTTTCATGTTTTTTCTGTTTATCAGACCTGACAGGTTTTAAAAACCTGTCAGGTCTTTGTATTTAAAACTTCATTTGCAACCTTACATTCAACCTGCGAGATGTTAAGTAGTTTGGAACTGCCCAAGTTTGTGCAGTGGCGTCTTGCAGCCATGTGTAACTGATGGTATTGTCAACGCCTAACATATTAAATACTTCCACAGCAATATTTGCATATTTGATATTTTTTTTAAAGAAAGTATTTCTTTGTTTTGGCTTTAAATTGAGGGCTATTAAATCTTTTGTAAAACCAATATCAACCCTGCGGTAACTAGGCATGGTATTGATATCGTTATACCTATTATGGTCAGGAATTCCAAAAGGAAAACCACTTCCATACACTAACATTAAGTTTACTTTGTAACTTGGGTTATTGGGAAAATAATCTTGAAATAAAATGGCAAATTGTAAAGCTTGATTGGTTAAACGTGGAATGAATCTTTCGGTTTCTAAAATTCCAGCTTTTGAATATTGACCACTAATTATTTCTTGCGTGTTCATTAAACTTAAACTAGCCCAACTTTCAGTACCTCGAACAAATTCTCCATTTACCCTTAAGTCTATACCAGTGGCGTATCCACGTGAAATATTTTCGGCAAAATAACGAATGCGAACATTGTCAATTTCATAAGGAATGAGGTTACTTAAATCTTTATAATAAGCTTCTGCAGTAAATTTAAATGGTCGGTTCCATGCTTTAAAATTCATTTCAGCACCTAATACATAATGAATAGATTTTTGTGATTTAATATTGGAATTTAAAGTACCATCAAAGCCTCTTAATTCCCTGTAAAATGGCGTTTGATAATACCAACCATAAGATGCTTTTACAATCCAATTTTTACGCATTTTACTACTCCAATTTGAATCCGCTTTATTGGTTTCAAATATTTGTTTATTGTGTTTTTTGTTGGGTTCAAATGAAAACTGAAACCTAGGACTAATTACATTTTCATTGGTAAAACTCCACCAATTACTTCGTATTCCATAAGTTAAAACCATGTTGTTTTGACTGTTTAAAACCCGAGTATTTTGAACATACGCATTCAATCTAAATGTATTTAAAGAGATACTTGTTCTTAAATAATCCAATAAAACCAACTGTCCATTTACCAAAGTAGGCTGTGCAAAACCCGCGCTGTCTCGGTAATTCCATTCTTTTAGTTTATCATTTATATTTTCAGTTTGAACAAATGCACCCCATTGAATATTGTTTTTCCCTTTATTATAACTTCCCCTATGACCAATATTTAAAACAGTTGCTTCTATTCCATTTCTGGCATTATTGATAAAATATCCAACTCCTTTTAATGATTTTGCTCTTCCAAAATTAGTACTTCCTTGATCTGTTTCTAATTCACTTAAACGGTATGCACCTTCTATGGTAAAAAGTTCGTTTTCGTTGCAGTAAAACATAGAACTTATCAACTTCAATTGTAACCTTCGGGTTGGATTGTAAACCAAACTTGCGGCTGTAGTTGTGGTTCGGTATTCCATTAAATCAGCGCCATCAAAATATACATTTAATTGCAAAGCTTGTTTTACAGTTCCAAATGTAGTTTGCCTATCGGTTGGCACTAAAAAATACCTGTTTTGAGCATAACTGCTCAATATACTAAAACTTAAATCAGACCGAAGATGATAGGTTAACAATGCTTGAACATCGGTAAATGATGGCTGATAATCGCCTTTGGTATCTAAGGTAGTAACAACATATTTATTGGACCAATACCGTGCACCAATCAAATAGGTAAACCGCAAATTTTTACTGGCGCCTTCGGTTGATGCTTGAACACCTAACAAACCAACATTGACTGAAGATGTTGTTTTTTTAGGATCTTTATATTTAATATCCAAAACAGAACTCATTTTATCGCCATATTTAGCTTCAAACCCTCCTGCACTAAATTTAATACTTTTCACTAAATCAGAATGAATAAAACTTAAACCTTCTTGCTGCCCACTTCTGGGTAAAAATGGCCTGTAAATTTCAATGTCATTTACGTAAACCAAGTTTTCGTCAAAGTTTCCTCCACGCACATTATATTGAGCGCTTAATTCATTATTGGATGAAACACCTGGTAATGTTTTTAAAATTTGTTCCACCCCAGGAATTGGAGTTGGATTTACACTTAATTGCTTTGCATCAATGGTAAATGAGCTGATTTGTTCCCTGTATCTTTCTTCTTTTATTTCAACTGCACTTAAAACTAAACCAATATTTAGATTTACATTTAACTCATATTTTTCCTTTGGTTTCAATGCTGGAATGTCAAAATTTTCACCTTTACTTCCAAAATAGTTAAAGCGTAATTTTATTGCATTGTTTGCATTTACTGTAATTTTATAATAACCATTTTCATTGGTTAAGCCAACAATATTTTCATTGATAACCGATACTGTAACGCCATCCATTAATTGGCCCAAACTATCGCGAACCAAACCACTAATACTTGCTTTTTCGTTTTGGGCTATTGCAAAATTATTTGCACCAATTAAAAGCAATAAAAAACAAAAGAATCTTTGCATCAAATAATTTAAAAAGTTGAGTATAGTTTTTTCTATTGCTTTTGGTTTTGATAGAACAAAGGCAATAATAACTTTTTTAGTATAATTATTTTGTAAAGTTTAAAAAGAAAGCAATTCATTATTAGTATATAACCCTAAATTTAAGTGTTGCATCTATGAATTTTAGTTCATTTATTACTTCATTATCATACTTTTTGGCCACATCGGTAATTACATAACCCAATGTTTCGTTGGTTTTTAAATATTGGCCAATAATATTTATTTTATGTTTTGCCAATACAGAATTTATTTTTGCCAAAATTCCAGGTTTGTTTTTATGAATATGTATAAATCGGTGTGAGCCTTGTAAAGCTGGCAACTGAATATCGGGAAAGTTTAAACTGCGGCTTACATTTCCGGAATTTATGTATTGAAATATTTTTTCAGTAGTAAAATTAGCAATATTTTGTTGCGTTTCTTTTGTGTTATTTCTTTGATTATGCGTTGCAATAATTTGTGGAGTTTGTTTGATTTTTTCGAACACATTTTTATCAAAACAATCCGTTGCAAATCCAAATAATTTCTTTTGAATTATTAATTTATTTACCGCAATTAAATCAACAGAATTATCATAACTTAGGTTAATTAAACTAGCAGAATTTTGCATTTGTTTCAACTCTTTTTCACCCATTATTAATCCATTCATTTTACTTCTAAGCAATACCACAAAATCGCTTCTCTTAAGCAAGTCGGCTAATGCTTTGCAAGCAATAGCATTGCCTAATGGCGCGCGGTCTTTATCATCAAAATACAACACTTCCATGCCTAAGTTTTGAGCAAAAACACCCAGTAAACTTCCAGCATTTCCATAGCCAACTATTCCTATTTTTTTAGCACGCAATTCAGTATTTGTTTGCCTTAATAATTGGAACATAAATCCTAAACCTAATTCCACCACACTTCGTGTATTGGCAAAAGGAGAACTAAAAATTGGAACAGCCATTTTTTGGGCAATATTTGCGTTAAATTGATTATTATTAGTTCCCCAAACAGCTAAGCAAAGCAGCTTGTTATAATTACTTAAACCAGTAATTTCTTCACTTAATGATGAAACAATTATGGACGCATTTTGCATATCATTTTTTGCTTTTATAATGCTTTCTCGCTTAATTACATTGTATCCTTCTAGTTTAAAATTTTGAGAAGCAACAAAAGTTTCTTTACCCAAAAGTAATGCTGATATTCTGCTTTTAGGATAAGAAAGTGCCATTGGCATTTTTAATTTAAAAAGTACTTCATCAAAACTTGGAGCAATAAAATCAGCCTTGGCAATTACACGTTCACGCACTATATTTTCAGTAAAAGCAAAAAACTGATTAGCTATTCCAGATAATTTCAACTCATAATCTGTGAATCCATCGCCAATAACATAAATAGGTCCTTGCAACTTTAACTGCTTTAGTAATTTCACTTTTCCACCGTCTTGAGCCAAAGGATTTTCCTCGTTTGCACCTATAATATTGTTCTTTTTATCGTAAGTAAAAGTATTAGCAAAAACACAATTTTCGTCAATATGATAGTTTTTTACC
>CANGPW010000094.1 GCA_947456185.1 Bacteroidota bacterium
AATTTTTTATTAGTAATAGCTAATTATTCACCCATTCTAATTTTATTTTTTATTTTAAATATCATTCACTTAAAAAGTCAAAAAGGCAATTTGAATTTCATTTTAACATGCATCACCATAATCATTGCAACTTTGGTTCAATCATTGGGTTTTCAAATTTCTGAATTTTTAAATACAGAAACTTTATATCATATCATAGCCATGATTGCTTATGTAATTTATTATTTTGGAGTGGCAGAAATTTTAAAAGAAGAACAAAAATCTTAATTGTTAAAATAATTCCAATTGTTCCTTTAATAACCTAAAAGTTTTGCGGTGATAAGGTGTAATGCCAAATTCCGCAATTCCAGCTCGGTGCTTTAAAGTGCCATAACCTTTGTTTTCGTTCCAAGCATAATTCGGAAATTCTTCGTGGTATTTAAACATCAATTCATCTCTGTGAGTCTTTGCCAAAATAGAAGCAGCCGCAATACTTTGATATTTGGCATCGCCTTTTATAATGCAAGTATGCGTTAATTTTTGGTATGGAATAAATCGGTTTCCATCAATGATTAAGTGTGATGGTTTAATTGCTAATCCATCAATGGCTTTATGCATACTTAAAAAGGAAGCTTTTAAAATATTTACTTGGTCTATTTGCTCGTTGGTATAACTAGCTACCGCCCAAGCCAATGCTTTTTCTTCAATTTCAAAACGCAATTCTTCCCGCTGTTTATGTGTTAATTTTTTTGAATCGTCTAAGTACTTAATTCGTTTATTTTTGTCTAAAATTACCGCTGCGGCATAAACTGGTCCGGCCAAACAGCCACGTCCGGCTTCATCGCAGCCAGCTTCTAAAACTTCTGTTTGGTAAAATTTAATTAAGGTCATTTAGTAAAGTATTTCGTCAATTAAAGCTTGAAATTCGTTGGCTGTTTTTAGTTCCTTTTTTTGCTTTGCAATATGTAAACCCTTTTCTAAATACAAAAGTGCTTTTTCGTTTTCACTTTTTTCCATCCAAAAAACACCTAATTGATATAAATTCGGGATATGATTTTCGTCAAGCAGAAATACTATATTTAGTTGTTTTAACGCATTGTCATGTTGGCTAAGTCCTTTATATTCCATTGCCAAAGCATAATTTAAAAAAATATCTTGAGGCATTTCTTCAAGCATTTCATGCAGTTTTTCTAATCTGTTATTTTGCATTAGGCTAAAAACATTTTTTAGGTAATTTTGCGGCTCTTTAAAAACAACAAAATTATTTTATATGAAAATATTAGTTTGTGTAAGCAATGTGCCTGACACCACAACAAAAGTAATATTTACTGAAAACAATACCCAATTTAATACTGCGGGCGTTCAGTTTATTATTAATCCTTACGATGAATTGTCGTTAACTCGTGGTTTAGAATTAACAGAAAAATTAGGCGGAACCGTAACAGTTATTACAGTTGGTTTAGCCGATACAGAAGCAAGTATTAGAAAAGCTTTAGCCATAGGCGCCACCGATGCAGTTAGAATAAATGCAACTCCTACTGATGCGTATTTTGTTGCAGAGCAAATAGCAGCATATGCCAAAGACCAAAACTTTGATTTAATATTTACTGGCCGTGAAAGCATTGATTATAATGGCGGACAAGTTTGTGGTTTATTAGCAGAAATGTTAGGTTTACCTTCGGTAAATGTAATTACTAGCATAGAAATAGATGGAACTATTGCAAATGTAGAACGTGACATTGATGGCGGAAGAGAAAAATTAACCGCAAGTTTACCTTTGGTGGTTAGCGCTCAAAAAGAATTAACAGAACCAAGAATTCCAAACATGCGCGGAATTATGGCTGCAAGAACTAAACCTTTAACAGTAGTTGAGCCAATTGCAACGGAAGCTACAAGTGCATCCGTTGGATTTGAATTACCTGCTTCTAAAGGATCAGTGAAATTAATTTCGGTAGAAGATGCTGGAACATTAATTGGCATTTTACACAACGAAGCAAAGATAATTTAAAAATAATTTTGCCCTTCGTCCGATAGCTATCGGACTTCGCTCAGGGTGACAAAGAAATGAAGGATTATAACTTTGTAATCTTTTAATTTTTCAATCTTTAAATAAATAAAATATGAATATATTAGTATTTGCAGAACAAATTGATGGAAGCTTTAAAAAGTCAGCTTTTGAAGCGGTAAGTTATGCTAGCCAAATTGCACAAGCACATAATGGAAATGTAACTGCAGTAGTTCCGGGTAATGTTGCTGATGATAAATTAGCAGAATTAGCACTTTATGGCGCTAACAAAATAGTAAGTGTGAAGCATGATAATTTGAATAGATTCAATGCTGAAACTTACACCAAAGTTATTTGTAACGTAGCTTCGGCCGAGGGTTCAAGTATTGTAGTTATTTCAAACACTTATTCTGGTAAATCGTTGGCACCTCGTGTGGCTGCTCGTTTAAAAGCTGGAATCGCAAGTGGTGTTATTTCAATGCCAAATACAAACTCAGGTTTTGTGGTTCGTAGAAATGTATTTTCAGGAAAAGCATTTGCTGATGTAAATTTAACAACTCCTATAAAAGTTTTGGCCATTACACCAAATACATTTAACACATTGGAAAATGCGCAAGCAGTAAATATTGTGAACGCTGAATCAGGTTTAACTGATGCTGATTTTACAACAAAATCGGTTGAAATTAATCGTGTTACTGGAAAAATTCCTTTAACAGAAGCAGAAATTGTGATCAGTGGTGGACGTGGTTTAAAAGGTCCTGAAAACTGGCATTTAGTAGAAGACTTAGCAAATGCATTAGGCGCTGCTACTGCTTGTAGTAAACCTGTAAGCGACATGCATTGGAGACCACATAGTGAACACGTTGGCCAAACTGGAATTACCATTAAACCAAATTTGTACATTGCCATTGGTATTTCTGGTGCTATTCAGCATTTGGCTGGAGTAAGTTCTAGTAAAGTAATTGTAGCTATTAACAAAGATCCTGAAGCTCCTTTCTTTAAAGCAGCAGATTATGGAATAGTTGGTGATGCATTCGAAATTATGCCTAAAATTATAGAAGCAGCCAAAGCTTTTAAAGTAGGTTAGAAAATAGTTTTTAGTACTTAGTACTTAGTTTAAAAAGTTCAATCATTTTTGGTTGAACTTTTTAATTATTATTACTTTTAAAATGCTGTTATTTGCAGCCATTATTTAACAAACACCTATTTTATAAATTCAGTGTAATCTGTGAAATCTGTGGCTAAAAAATACAAAATTGAGCAAGAGAAAATTTAAACCATACGTTTTAGAAAACATTGAAATATTAAGTGCAGGTAGCGAAGGAAAAGCCATTGCAAAGCACGAAGGACAAGTAATTTTTGTTGATTTTGCTGTTCCTGGAGATGTAGTAGATTTATTTATCCATAACAAAAAGAAAAGTTTTTGCTTTGGACGAATTCATAAAATGATAACGCCATCTGTTGAAAGAGTGGAACCTTTTTGTGAGCATTTTGGAACTTGTGGTGGTTGCAAATGGCAACACATGAGTTATTCCATTCAGTTAAAATATAAGCAACAACAGGTAATTGATGCGTTTGAACGTATTGGTAAATTTCCTTTTCCAACTCCTGAAAATATTATTGGTTCCGAAAAAATTACTCATTACCGTAACAAGTTAGAGTTTACTTTTACCGATAAAAAATGGTTAGAATCTTTAGACAATAAAGATGAATTAAGTGAAGCAGAACACAAAGGTTTGGGTTTTCATATTCCAGGTAAATTTGATAAAATATTAGATGTTCATAAATGTTTTTTGATGGACGATTTGCACAATCAAATCAGGAATTCAATCAAAGATTTTTGTGTGAAAAATGAATATCCATTTTTCAACGCACGCAGTCAAGATGGATTTATGCGCAACATGATTTTGCGTAATACCAGTTTAAATGATTGGATGTTGATTGTAATTTTCAAGGAAAATCAGGAAGATAGAATCAATGCGTTGATGGAATATTTGAAGGAAACTTTCCCTCAAATAACTTCATTGCTTTATGTGGTAAATGGAAAACAGAATGACACCATATACGATTTAGATGTACAAGTTTTTGCTGGAAAACCTTTTATGGTAGAGCAATTAGAAGATTTGAAGTTTAATATTCAACCAAAATCTTTTTTCCAAACCAATACTGAACAAACATTTAATTTATACAACGAAGCGCGTAAAATGGCCAATATTCAAAGCCATGAAATTGTATACGATTTATATACTGGCGTGGGTTCTATTGCTAATTTTGTGGCAAAACAAGCCTTAACAGTTGTAGGAATTGAAAGCGTAGAACAAGCCATTATTGATGCCAAAGAAAATTCAGCTATCAATCAAATTACCAATACACATTTTTATGCGGGCGATATGAAAGATGTATTGAACGATGAATTAATTGCAAAGCATGGAAAACCTGATGTAATTATTACTGATCCTCCAAGAGCTGGAATGCACCCCGATGTAATAGAAAAAATGTTGGAATTACGTGCACCAAGAATTGTGTATGTTAGTTGTAATCCTGCTAGCCAAGCTCGCGATATTGCCATGATGCAAGAACATTATAAAGTTACCAAAGTACAGGCCGTTGATATGTTTCCGCATACGCACCATGTAGAATGTGTAGCGTTGTTAGAGTTGATTTAGTATAAGAAAATAAGCAATTTGCAATAGGCAATAAGCAATAGACAATAAGCAATAGGCAATAGACAATAGACAATAAGCAATAGACAATATAACAATCTTTAAATCTCCAAATCAATAAATGTCTAAATCAAAAAATCGTTAAATATAATAATGAATAGAGCATATATTTTGATAGGAACTAACATGGGCAATAAAATGGCTCATTTGCAAATGGCAATTGAACTCATGCATTTGCAAAATATTTCATTGGTTCAGCAATCAAGTATTTATAAAACTGCTGCTTGGGGCAATACCGAACAAGACGATTTTTATAACCAAGTAATTGAAGTGAAAACTGAATTATCGGCTGAAACTTTATTACAAACTTTATTGGAAATAGAAACAAAAATGGGCCGAACCCGCAACCAAAAGTGGGAAGCAAGAATAATAGATTTAGATATTTTATACTTTAACAATGAAATAATAGACACTGAAAAACTTAAAGTTCCACATCCTTATTTACATGTTCGTAGGTTTACTTTGATTCCACTAACTGAAATTGCTGCAAATTATATTCACCCAATTTTCAATAAAACCAATTCAGAATTGCTAATTAGTTGCAGTGATGGGAGCGAAGTGATTAAGAATTGAGATATTTTATTACCAATTATTTAATAAAAAAACAGCAATCAAAATGAATCGATTGCTGTTTTTATTATTTCTATTAGACGTTGCATGCAAGGTCTCTACTTAATTCTATCAACTGACAACTATTTTCCAACACTTGCTCTAATGATATTTAAAGCTCCACCAGCTTTAAACCATTCTATTTGTTGTTGGTTATAAGTATGGTTTACTTTAATGGTTTCGCTAGTTCCATCTATGTGGTTTAACACTAAATCTAATTGCACCGAAGGAGCAAAAGTATCTAAACCAATGATGTCAATGGTGTCGTTTTCTAAAATTTTGTTATAATCTTCTTTGTTGGCAAAAGTTAAACCCAACATTCCTTGTTTCTTTAAGTTAGTTTCGTGAATACGAGCAAATGATTTTACCAATACCGCACGAACACCTAAATGACGTGGTTCCATAGCTGCATGTTCGCGGCTACTGCCTTCACCATAATTTTCATCACCAACTACAATACTACCAATTCCTTGCGCTTTGTATTCGCGTTGAACTTTAGGAACTGATGCATAATCGCCAGTCAATTGGTTTTTTACATTGTCGGTTTTTTCATTGAAAAAATTAACTGCACCAATTAACATGTTATTTGAAATATTATCTAAATGTCCGCGGTATTTTAACCAAGGTCCAGCCATTGATATATGGTCTGTTGTACATTTTCCTTTTGCTTTTATTAGCAATTTTAAACCTTTAATGTCGGCACCTTCCCAAGCAGTAAATGGTGCTAATAATTGTAAACGGTCTGAAGTTGGAGAAACAGCTATTTGAACAGTGCTACCATCCATTGCGGGAGCAACAAAACCTGCATCCTCCACAGCAAAACCTTTAGTTGGTAATTCATCACCACTTGGCTCATCAAACTTCACTTGTTCACCTTTATTATTGGTTAAATAATCAGTTAAAGGATTAAAAGTTAAATCACCAGCAATGGCCATAGCCGTTACTATTTCTGGAGAAGCAACAAAAGCAAAAGTGTTAGGATTTCCATCGGCACGTTTTGCAAAGTTTCTGTTAAATGAATGAATAATGGTGTTTTTTTCTTGTTTTTCAGCACCCATTCTATCCCACATTCCTATGCAAGGTCCGCAAGCATTGGTAAAAACTTTAGCACCTATTTCATTGAATACATCTAAGAATCCATCGCGTTTAATGGTATAACGAATTTGCTCCGAACCTGGATTGATTAAGTATTCCGCTTTTGCAGTTAACCCTTTCGATGAAACTTGTTTGGCTAAACTTACAGCTCTTGAAATATCTTCGTAACTTGAATTGGTACAAGAACCTAACAAACCAACAGAAATTTTTGTTGGCCAGCCATTCGCTAAAGCAGCTTCTTTTAATTTTGATATTGGCGTAGCCAAATCAGGAGTAAAAGGTCCGTTTACATGAGGTTCTAAAGTATTTAAATCTATTTCTATTACTTGATCAAAATAGATTTCAGGGTTTGCATAGCATTCAGGATCTGCAGTTAAATGATGCTTAACAGCATCAGCTAATTCAGCAACTTCAGCTCTACCAGTAGCTTTTAAATAACGAGCCATTGAATCGTCATAACCAAAAGTAGAAGTAGTAGCGCCAATTTCAGCACCCATGTTACAAATAGTTCCTTTACCAGTACAACTCATACTGGTAGCACCTTCACCAAAATACTCAACTACCGCATCAGTTCCACCTTTTACAGTTAAAATTCCTGCAACTTTTAAAATTACATCTTTTGGAGCAGCCCAACCGTTTAATTTTCCTGTTAATTTTACGCCAATTAATTTTGGCATTTTAAGTTCCCAAGGTAATCCGGCCATTACATCGCAAGCATCGGCACCACCAACTCCAATGGCAATCATTCCTAATCCACCAGCATTTACTGTATGGCTATCGGTTCCAATCATCATTCCACCAGGAAATGCATAATTTTCTAAAACTACTTGGTGAATAATTCCTGCACCTGGTTTCCAAAAACCAATGCCATATTTATTAGAAACAGAGCCTAAGAAGTCATACACTTCTTTACTTTCTTTATTTGCAAATTCTAAATCCTGATCGGCACCATTTTTTGCTGTAATTAAATGATCGCAATGAACAGTAGAAGGAACAGCCACTGTTGGTCTACCAGATTGCATGAATTGCAATAACGCCATTTGAGCTGTTGCATCTTGCATGGCCACTCTATCTGGTCCAAAATCTACATAACTTTTACCTTTTTCGTAACTGGTGTTTGCATTTCCTTCAGTTAAGTGACTATACAAAATTTTCTCGGTTAAAGTTAAAGGTTTGTTTACTACCTTACGAGCTGCAGTGATGCGTTCTTCCATTTTAGAATAAACTGCTTTAATCATTTCAATATCAAATGCCATATTTTTTTAGTTTCTTAGTTTTTTAGTTTCTTAGTGCTTAGTTTCTTATTTTTTAGTACTTAGTACTTAGTTTTATTGTTTATTGAATGATTCATACTTCATACTTTCACGATGTGTCGGGATTTCATACTTCATACTTCATACTTCATACTTCATACTTCATACTTCATA
>CANGPW010000095.1 GCA_947456185.1 Bacteroidota bacterium
GGAATTTTATTTTCTCGTCCGTAATCAATTGCCCTGGCAATTTTTTCACCAACTACGCTTCCCATGCTTCCACCAATGAATCCAAAATCCATACAAGCTATAACCAATGGCAAACCATTTACATTTCCAATACCAACTCTTAAAGCATCGTCCATTCCAGTTTTTTTTATGGTATCAACCAAGCGATCTTTATAAGCTTTAGTATCTTTAAATGCTAATGGATCGGTAGGTTTAATATTGCTATATAATTCTTCGTAATCATTGTTGTCAAAAATTATTTCAAAGTATTCTGTAGAACCAATTTTATCGTGGTAATTACAATGCATGCAAACGTATTTTCCCGCTGCATGGTCAGAACTTAATGTAGCTTTTTTACACCTTGAACATTTATGCCATAACCCATCAGGCACCGATTTTTTATCGGATGTAGATGTGGTAATACCTTCTATTTTTCTTTTAAACCAACTCATTTAAAAATGTTGAATGATGAATGTTGAATGATGAATTAATTGAATGTATTTCATTCAACAATTTATAATTTATGCTATAGTTATACTGTTATCTAAATAAACGTCTTGAATAGTATTTAACAATGCTATTCCTTCGTTCATTGGTTTTTGAAAAGCTTTACGTCCACTAATCAAACCTTGTCCACCAGCACGTTTGTTAATTACTGCTGTTGTAACTGCTTCTGCTAAATCGGTAGCACCTTTACTTTCTCCACCTGAATTAATTAAACCTTGGCGACCCATGTAGCAATTTGCAACTTGGTAACGAGCCAAATCAATTGGATGATCAGTAGTTAATTCGCTGTATACTTTTGGATGAGTTTTACCATGTTTGGTTGCTAAATAACCACCATTATTAGTTGGTAATTTTTGCTTTATAATATCTGCTTGAATGGTTACACCCAAATGGTTTGCTTGTCCTGTTAAGTCAGCAGAAGTATGGTAATCAACTCCATCAACTTTAAAACCATTGTTACGAGTATAACACCATAAAACAGTTGCCATTCCCAATTCGTGAGCGCGCTCAAAAGCAGCTGCTACTTCTTGAATTTGACGACCTGATTCATCTGACCCAAAATAAATAGTTGCCCCAACTGCCACAGCTCCTAAATTCCAAGCTTCATCTACTGAACCAAACATAATTTGGTCAAATTTATTAGGATAACTTAAAAATTCGTTGTGGTTTATTTTAACAATAAATGGAATTTTATGCGCATATTTTCTAGAATTAGCAGCCAATACACCATAAGTAGAAGCTACTGCGTTACAACCACCTTCAATAGCTAATTTTACAATATTTTCAGGGTCAAAAAATGCTGGATTAGGAGCAAATGATGCACCTGCCGAATGCTCAATTCCTTGATCTACTGGTAGAATTGACATGTAACCTGTATTAGCCAAACGACCTGTTCCGTATAATTGACCAAGGCTACGTAATACTTGTGGATTGCGGTTTCCTGGAACAAAAGAACGGTCTATAAAGTCGGCACCTGGTAAATGAATATGATTTTTTGAAATGGTTTTACTTTCGTGATTCAAGTAATAATCGGCTTGATCGCCTAATAATTCAGTTATTTTCGACATAATATATAATCCTTTATGGGTTGATTTTGCCTCGCAATTTATATATTTTTATCAATTTACCATTTTTTATAGATAAGTATCATTATAAATTGAAAGATTGGAAGATTAGAAAATTAAAAGATTGTGTCCTAGAGTTTATTTGTTATGCCTTACTAACATCATATTTCATTTATCTCGTCATTGCGAGTGATAATTTTTTTCAAAAAAATCAATTTGAAAGCATGTTGGGTCATTCCGTAGGAATCTTCCTTGACTTAAACAATCATTGATTTTTTGCAAAATTTATTGTTTAAGTAAATGATATAAGTTATCAAGGAAGATTCCTACGGAATGACTGGCAATATTTTCAGCAGCATTTTTTATTTCAGCTTCTCATTCTCCAAATGCCTGGTAGCATCACGGTTGGTTTTTTTAGCCATATTTTTTTCAAAAGCTTCGGTGAGGTTCACTCCAGTTTGATTGGCTAAGCAAATTAACACCCAAAGCACATCAGCCATTTCATCGGCCATGTCAGTGTTTTTATCGCTTTCCTTAAAACTTTGCTCGCCATATTTTCGGGCCATAATTCGGGCTAATTCGCCCACTTCTTCCATTAAAATAGCGGTATTGGTAAGCTCATTAAAATACCTTACTCCAATAGTTTTTATCCATTCATCTACTTGTTTTTGAGCGTCACTTAGTTGCATATATGTGTGTTTATTTGGAAACAAATTTAGGGTTTATAATTTTATTTTTTGTTTTCATAATATTTTACGTTCTTGACCACAAATAAAATCATAAAAATGGAACAAAATTCAAAAACAAATTGGGCACAATTCATCCCTTTAGTCATCGTATTTTTCTTTTGGGGCTTTGTGGCTGCCAGCAACGATATTTTAATACCGGTATTCAGAAAAGCCTTTGATTTAACACAAAGTCAAAGTCAGTTTGTATCCATTGCTTTTTATATTTCTTACACGGTAGGTTCGCTTATTTACATGGGAATTTCATTGTTAATTGGAAAAGACTTGGTAAATAAAATTGGTTATAAAAACGGATTGGCGCTTGGTTTGGTCATTTCTGCACTTGGAACTTTGTTGTTTTATCCCGCTGCTAATTCGGGTTCATATATACTCATGTTAGCCGGATTGTTTACCGTTGGTTTAGGTTTTTCTTTACAACAAACAGTTGCAAATCCGTTGGCTATAGCTTTAGGGCCAATTACTACCGGTTCTCAACGATTAACTTTAGCTGGTGGAATTAATAATTTGGGAACAACTATTGGGCCGCTTATTGTAAGTTTTGCTATTTTTGGTTCGGCTGCCTCTGGCAATACCGATTTGAGTATTGAAAGTGTTAAAATTCCTTATTTAGTTTTAGGAATTGCGTTTTTATTAGTAGCTGTTTTATTAAAATTTTCTTCTTTACCTGAACATCCAAAAACCATTGAAGAAACTGATGTTGACAATAAATCGGCTAAAAATTCTGCGCTAAAATACCCGCAATTGGTTTTAGGAATGATTGCAATATTTCTTTATGTTGGCGTTGAAGTTTCTACTGCCAGTAATTTACCTGCATACATGGAAAGTAAATTAGGTTTTGCCATTGGCGATATTGCCCCATATATCTCCTTGTATTGGGCAAGTTTAATGATTGGTCGTTGGACTGGTGCAGTGGAAGCATTTACCGAAAACATGACTACCCAAAAAGTGCTTCGTTTTGTAGCTCCTTACTTAGCATTTGGCGTTTTCTTATTTGTAAATGCAGTTGCAAAGCACGACTTGACACCTTTTTATGTTTATGGTTTAATTATTTTGATATTAATTGCTGCTGATATTGCAAGCAAAGGAAATCCTGCTAGAATGTTGCTAATATTTTCGCTTTTAGGAATTTTAGCATTGCTAACAGGCATGGCCACAAGTGGCATGACAAGTGTTTATGCATTTACAAGTGTTGGTTTGTTCTGTAGCACATTATGGCCTTGTATTTTTACTTTAGCCATTAGCGGATTAGGAAAACATACTAGTCAAGGTAGTAGCTTTTTAATTATGATGATTATGGGCGGTGGAATTGTAAGTTGGTTACAAGGTGTTGTTTCGGAAAACATAGGTATTCAAAACAGTTATATTATTGGAGCTGTTTGTTTTGCTTACTTAGCATTTTATGCTTGGAAAGTAAGTGGAATTTTAAAAAGTCAAGGCATAGATTTTGACAAAAAAGTAGCAGGCGGACATTAATAAATTTATAAATATACAATCATGAAAAAAAGAAACATTTTGTTATCACTATTATTTTGTTCAATTACTTCTTTGGTATGCGCGCAAAACATCAAAGATTATTCAAGTCTAGTAAAAGCTCCAAGTTTTTACATTGGAATTGGAACAGGTTTAAATTACAACTGTGGTTTAATAGGTTTGAAATTAACAGGACGAGTGAGTGATAAAATACTCATTGATGCTTCGGTTGGTGCTGGTACTTGGGGTAATAAATTAGGTTTGGGTTTAATTTTAAATGCAAAAAATGAGACAGCCTGGTGTCCGGTAATTAGTATATCAAGAGCTACAGGAATAGAAAATATTCCTCTCCAAATTGAAACAATAAATTCAAGTGGAATTAAAACAACTGCAATTCGTGATGTTACTTATGATCCTGCTACAATGATAAATTTAGGAGTTCAAAGACAATGGATCAGACCCAAAGGAAATAGGATTACACTTGAATTAGGTTATTCGGTTTTGGTTAGTGGTGGAGATGCAAAATTAAATGATCCTGATTATCAATTCACAAATGTAAGTAAACAAGTATTTGAGGTTTTAAAACCAGGTGGTTTAACAGTTGGCTTTGGTTATTACTTTGCTTTAAATTAGTAAATTACTTTGAATATTTTATCCTATCTTCGAAAAAATTAAAATGGATAAAATGAAAAGAACAATTACAAAAATTAAAATATTTGCTTTTGTGCTCATTGGCATTGCAGTATCATTAATTAGTGATGCGCAAACACTAAGCACTACAAGTACTTTTTTAAACAACAGTGGAAGCGGTAGTGTAGTGTTTAATTTACAAAATACCAATAGCTACCCTATTATTATTACTGAACTCAGGGGAATAATTGGTACTGCTGGAACATCGCCAGTTGGATTTTATTACAATACAACTCCAGTATCTGGGCCACCTGCTGCTATTACACCTGCAAATGGATGGAATTTAATTGCCTCTGGTTCGGTTACAGCTATTGCTAACATAACTTCAACCGTTACACAAACTTTATTGAGTGGTATAAGTTTTATTATTCCGGCCAATACTACTTATGGTATATTAATATATGCCTTAAATCAAAGATATTCTACTTCAACAGGAACGTCCACTATATCAATAGGAGGTTTAAACTTGCTAACTGGAACAAGCGTAGGATATGCTGGAGGCACACCACCTGCACTTCCAACAAACACGCCAAGGGCATGGATAGGTGATATTATTTTCAGTCCGTTACTTGCTTGTGCTGGAACACCAACTTCAGGAAACGCAACTAGTTCTGTCCCTTATGCATGCTCCAATAGACCATTTAGTTTATCCTTGGTAAACGATTCTCTAAAAGTTGGACTTACTTATCAGTGGTTAAAATCAACTACTGATGCTACTGGACCATATAGCATCATACCAAATGATACCAGCAGAACTTCTATAGATTCACAAACAGTTACTTCTTGGTATAGATGTTTGGTAACTTGTGGTACCAGTTCCATTGCCGATACCTCAACAGCGGTTCTAATAAAAACGACAAATACACCCCTCTTCGGATCGGTTACTGTCAATGCTACATCTCCCACATTTGCTACTAACTATAATAGTTTGCCTGAATTGGCAGCGGAGTTGGCTTGTGTTGGTGTTTCCGGACCTCTACAAATAGATATAGATTCCTTAAATAGCAATCAAAGTGTCGCTTTTGGTATTATAACTGGCGTAAGTGCTGTAAATACAATTACTATCAATGGTAAAAATAAAACATTATCTGCTACTGCATCACCAATTATGAGTTTTGAGGGAACAAAATATGTTACTGTGGATAGTTTATTAATAGTTGGAACTGGAACTTTTGCTGGTTTTGCCGTTAAAATAGGCTCTCAATCGCAATATATTACTATAAAAAACTGTACAATAAACGCAGGAACAACTAGCATTGTTACTAGCAACGCGGGTATTGTTATTTCAGGGAGTCAAACTACTGCCACTACAGCAGGTAACAATGCACAATATATAACCATAAATAATAACAATATTATTGGTGGATATTATGGTGTTATTGCATTAGGAGAAGTTGGATATTTAAACAATTATGGACATGTGATTAGTAATAATAGGTTTAGTGATTTTTATTTGTACGGTATTTATTTGGCAAATGCCGATTCTTCTATAGTTAACAACAACGTTATCAATAGAGCAACACGAGTAACTCTTTCTACCTTTTATGGTATTTATTTAACTACATCAAGAAACATTAAAGTACGCAACAATATAATAAGAGATGCCGGAATAGGTACTTATTCAGCATATCCTATTTATTTGGCAAATTGTGTAAGTTCACTTGGTTTTGAAAATGAGTTTATAAATAACACCATACACAATATCAATACAACAGGAATATTTTATGGTATTTACAGCATAACTACTGCTTTAACCGGAGCAAAGTTTTACCATAATACCATTGCTCACCACATTACAAGTAGCACAGGAGCTATAAGAGGTGCTTTCTTTTCGGTTGCTACAACCAATGTAGATTTTAGAAATAATATTATAAGCTTAAGTGGATCTGGAACGGGAATAAAAACAAATATCTATTTTACTGCTGCTTCATCAGGTTTTACAAGTAATAACAATGTATTGTTTAATAATGCCACAGGTGGAACCAATTTAATAGGATATTGGGCAGCCAATCAAATAACTTTAGCCAACTGGAGAACAGCATCAGGTCAGGATTTAAACTCAATTAGTTTAGATCCTACATTTGTAAATTTACCTGCGGGTAATTTACTTCCTAATAACATGCTAGTAGATAATATTGGAGGTCCTATAGGAGTACTAACTGATATTTTAGGAAATTCTCGTTCAACCATTACCCCAGATGCGGGTGCATTTGAGTTTAATTTAAGTTTATGTACAGGTACTCCAATACCTGGAAATGCAGTAAGTAGTATTGATTCTGCTTGTAATGGAACCAATTTTAATTTGGGCTTAGCAAATGATGTAATTAATGTAGGCTTAACTTATCAGTGGTTAAGATCAAATACAGGATTAGCGGGCTCTTATACTGTAATTTTAAATGATACCAATAGAATTACTTCAGAATCGCAGACAGCCACAACTTGGTACCGTTGCATGGTTTTTTGTACTAATTCTTTTACAGCCGATACCTCTACAGCTGTAAGAGTGGTAGCTAAGAGAGCTCCATTTTCGGGCAACTTTACAGTTAATGCAGGTATTCCTATTAGTGCAACTAACTACCACAGTCTAGCCTTGTTATTAAGCTATTTAACTTGTGGTGGTATTACTAGTCCAATTAATATTAGTATAGATAGTATCAATGGCAATCAAACAATTGCTTTTGGCAATATATCTGGAGCTAGTGCGGTAAATACAATAACTATGAATGGTAGAAATAAACCCATTAGTTCCGTAAGCTCACCAATGGTAAGTTTTAGTGGATCTAAATATGTAATAATAGATAGTTTGAATATAGTAGGAGGGACTGGCTTTGGTGTGCATATTAATAATCAATCGCAATATATTACTATAAAAAACAGTACCATAAATGTAGGAACTACTAGTACGGTTACTAGTAATGCAGGCATAGTAATATCAGGGAGCCAAACTACTGCCATTACAGCAGGTAACAATGCTCAGTATATTACCATAAACAATAACAATATTATTGGTGGATATTATGGAATTACTGTATTAGGAGAAGCTGGTTATTTAAACAATTATGGACATGTAATTAGTAATAA
>CANGPW010000096.1 GCA_947456185.1 Bacteroidota bacterium
TTCAAATTTAGTATAAAACTTGCTCTTTCAAACGGATTGTTTAAATTATTAAATTCCCAAACTTTTATTACATCATCTGAAGCAAAAAATGGCAAATAGACAGAAAAAATATTTTTAGCAATGCTTAAGTAAATACCGCCACTGTAAGTAAGTTTGGTGTTATAACTTATTAAACTCGTTTGAGAAGCATTAGATGACTCTTCCCAAAATACCACATCAGAATAAAAGCCAATGGGCAATTTAAAAGGAAATGGAATGGTTAAATTAGCCGAAGTTAGCCAAGTGTTGCTACTACCAATGCCAACAAAATTTCTAAATCCAGCATCGCGGTTAATTACTTGGCGAGCTAATAATGTTTGTTGTTGATTGTTTTCTGCTCTTCCAAACATGGCTTCGTCATAAAAGTAATCAAATTTTCCAGTAGTACCGCCAGCTTGAAAAAAGGTCCTTTCTTGGTTATATTTATTATTTTGATGGCTAATAAAAGTCCCTGCAAATAATCGAATAGTGGCTGTTTTACCTTTATCTTTATATAAAATTCCTTGGGTAAAATCAGCACTTATTCTACCATAATTATAATTAAAAGTACCAACTTGTAAATTCACATTTACAGCAATTGGATATGTTTTCAATTCGTGTTTAAAATGATGCGTAATATCAAAAGCTGAGATTGATTGATTGTTCCAATTATTGAAGTAACCACTATTTTGTTTATTTTCTAAAACTGTAACATGGCGCATTTTTAAAACATTACTAAACAAACTTCTTGCTGTTTTCTGGTTAAAATGTAATTCAATGTAAGGCTCAAATTTTTCATATATTGAATTCATGATATAATCCATTTCAACACCATTTAACCAAAACCCTTTTTGTATCAATCCGATTGTTGCAAAGCGTGACATGTTTAAACCAATCTTCACTTTTTTATAAGTAGTTCCGTGTTTAGGAAAAATATTTTTTGCTAGGTTTAAATAACCGTTCCAATCGTTGGTGGTAAAGCTGTATAAAGGTGTAAAGCTCATTTCAGTTTTTGGCAATGGAAATACATCGTTGCTTAAATGTACACCCAACATGCTTTGGTTATAGTTGTTCCAAGCATAAAGCGGAATGCAAAATATTTGACGCTTATTGGGGTTTTCTAAAGCTGGTAAAAAACGAATGGTGAAAGGTTTTTTCAATGAATTGTTTTGTCGGTAGAGGTCAATAGAAGTAGTTTTTTGGTCAATTACTATATTTTTAAATTCGAAATTTTTCGTTCCTTCAAATCCTTCAATTAAAAGTGTGTTGTTTTTATTATCATAAACACTAAGAGGAACCACAAAACCAGTTTTATTTCTGATTGTTAAACTGTCTTTTGAACGACCAACAAGTTTGTAATCCATCTTTTGAGTTGAACCTAAAACACCCTCAAAAAACCAACTTAAATCTTTGCCGGTAAATGTTTCAGCATGGTTTTTAAAATCGTTTGGAAGCGGATGTTTAAATTTCCATTTTTCGTAATAAGCATGCATCATGGAATCAAATTTATTATTACCCAAATAATTTTGAAGCATGTAAAAACTCAAAGGGTTTTTGGCATAAATAATAGCGCCATAATTAAAGTCGGTGTAAACTGTTGAAGGTAAATTTCCGGCTTGGTCTTCATTTTTTCGTGCAGAAATTGCATACAACAAACGTGCTTGTCCAAATCCTTCTAAATTTAAATTAAACATATCATTTAGCACATCTTTTTTCTTGCCATTTTTAGCAATATCAGCATCTTTTTTTTCTTGCGTGCAACGACTTTCATAATAGGTGTTTAAGCTTTCATCCATCCAAGGATGTTCGCGTTCATTGCTACCCAAAATTCCGTAAAACCAATTATGTCCTACTTCGTGAATAATGGTGGTTCTGTCTATGCTTGCGCAATTGGTAATGGTTGGATATTCCATTCCGCCTCCAGCTTCTAGTGGCGTTATAACCACTTGTGCTATATTGTATGGATAATTTCCAATATGGTCAGAATAATATTTTACCCCTTCATTGATATAATTAATTCCCTCTGAATTGATTTTTTTTGCATACAGCCATGTTTCAATTGTTTTGCCATTTTGCAAAGCAATCTCGCTCTTTTTCACATTGAATTCTTTGCTTGCAAACCATGCAAAATCGTGAACGGAATCCTGAATATAGTGCAATGTTTTAAACGCATTGCTTGAAACAGGTGGAACTTCATATTCAGCTGCAGGCTTGGTAGCCAATGTATTTAAAAAGAGTTTTTCTTCTTCATTTTGTAAATTGCCAGTGGCAGCCACCACATAATTTTTAGGAACCGAAATACTTACATCAAAACTCCCAAATTCACTGTAAAACTCACCTTGGTCTAAATATGGAATTGGATTCCAACCGTTCACATCATAAACGGCAGGTTTTGGAAACCATTGTGTAATGCAATACAGCTGTTTTTCGTGACCCATTCGGCTATAAACCTTTGGTAAATAAACGTTAAAAGGTGAGCTAATAGTTATGTTTTGTCCAGGTTTTAGTGGCTCATTTAATGTGAGTAAAGCTATGTCAACATCATTGGTCAATTTCCAGTTTATATTGGTATTATTTACTTTAAAATTTAAACTATCAATGCTTCCTTGTTCTTCGGGTTTGGCAAAGTAAAAATCGGTTTTACCATTTTCCAAATGTTGCTTTGCAAAAGCAGTATTTCTATTGTTGTATGCATTTGGCCATAAATGCATGTAAATTTCATTCAATTCCTTTGGTGAATTATTGGTGTATACCATGCTGATATTTCCTATCAAAGTATTGGTTTCATCATCAAGTATCACATCTATTTTATAGGAAACATGTTGCTGCCAATTTGCTTGATTTAATCTGTTTTGAGCAAAAACATTGGTTGTAATAATTAGAAGTAAAACGAGCGAAAATAGTTTGTTCATATTGGGTATTATTTTTTGTTTTTAACAAGCGTTCAAATATTTGTAAAATAACTGACTTGAAAAAGACCATTTAATTAATTTATGAACTTATATTTGCAACACTAATTTTGGTTAAGCCGATGATGGAAGGTGATGATTTTTTAAGTGAAGATGTGAGTAACGATGTGCAGCGGTATGAAAAAATGCTGCGCAATAAAACCAACGAATACTTTGATACAGAATCACTTGAAGGAATTATAGACTTTTATATTCAATCCAATAAAGTAAAAAAAGCATTTGAAGCGGTTAACTATTCTTTAGGCTTGTATGCGCTTCACAGTGAGTTTTTATTACAAAAATCTGAGATTTATATTTTAAGCGAGCAATTTGAAAATGCATTAGATGCGCTAGAAATGGTTGAAAAGCTTGAACCATTTAACCCTGATTTGCATTTACTAAAAGGCGAAACATATATTCATTTAAAACAGTTTTTGGAAGCAAGTGAGAGTTTTGAAACTGCACTTCAACACACCGATGAACGTTTGGATATGCTTTTTGAAATTGCGTATATTTATGAAGATTCCGACCTATATATTCAAGCCATTGAATATTTTCAAATATTAATAAGCGAGTTTGAAGACATTGATCAAACGTATTACGAAATAGGGCATTGTTATAATCAGTTAGGCGATTATGCAAAAGCAATATTTTACTACAAAAAATTAATTGATAACGATCCATACAGCACCACAGCCTGGTATAACTTGGGTATTATTTATTATAAGCAAGAAAGTTTTGAAGAAGCTTTAGATGCCTATGAATTTTGTTTAGCAATAGACGAAGAATTTACCGCAGCAAAGTTTAACAAAGCCAATGTTTTGGTAGAGTTGGAGCGATATGAAGAAGCAATTTCTGCTTATAAAGCAGCCATTGAAGAAGATGGTGCCGATAGCATTGTTTATTGTAATTTGGGTGGTTGTTACGAGCGCATGAACTTAAACGAAGAAGCCAGAATTAACTACAAACATGCTACTGATTTAAATCCAAATATAGCTGAAGCATGGTTTGGAATTGGGTTAACTTACGAAAAGGAAAATAAGAACAAAGAAGCGCTTACTTTTTATCACAGAGCATGCATGATAGAAGAAGACAACGCAGAATATTTATTGGTGCTTGGCGAAACGCAATACCGATTAAATCAAATAGAAAACTGCGAAGAAACGTATGCTAAATTGGTAGAACTTGACGCCACCATGCAAGAAGCTTGGCTTGATTGGAGTTTTGTAAAATTTTCGAAAGGGGAATTACAAGAAGCGGTAGGTATGATGACGGAAGCTTTAAAAATTAATTATGATTGCCATCAATATCATTACCGATTGGTATGTTATTTATATGAAATAGGGCAAATAGAAGAAGCAAAAAAACACTTAGAAATTGGTTTATTGCTTTGCTTTGAAGATTACTTTTTGATATATGAAATAGCACCAAAATTACAACAAGCAACAGCACTTACCGAAATTATAGAAAGCTATAGAAACAGCTAAAAAGAATTACTCAAACGAATTTTTTTCGGCACGTTCAATTACATCCCAACTGTGGTCACCCAAAAGCTTAACGGTTGCTATGTATTTTCCCAATGGTTTACTTCTTCCCCATTCGTTTTTGCCAATAATAGAAAGCTTGTAATGGTCGTCTTTTTCGTATAAATGATACACTTGATTTACAACGGGTGTAAACCTAAAATCGCTTTGATAAATGTGTTCTGAAATCTTCAATCGTGATTCAATTTCTCGCACCTGAGTCATGATCAAATCAGCTTGTCTTTTAAGCAATAATATTTCCTGATTTGCATAGTGGTTCATAGCTTCCACTGCATTTGCCTTTATTTTATTTTTATCTTCAGGCCTAATTACAGGCGAACCAATGCTTAATGGAATTGGCGATAAATTTGCCGGCCCACTGTAACTTTCTTCTTGTGTATTACTTTCTGTCATTTATAACCATATAAAGCAACAACAACAATAAAATGTTTTAAAAAAACAAAACATTGTTATTTAATAGTGTAAATTGTGTTCAAGAATTTTGAAAAGTTGTTTTTATAAAATGTAGTATTCAGCCAAAAACGACTAAGTATATTTATCGTTGAACTTAATTTTTAAATCAGTGGCTATTTGTTTCACTTCTTGTTCTTGGCTTTTATCACAAATCAAAAGCACATCAGGCGTATCCACTATAATTAGGTCTTTTACTGATTTTAAAGCAATAATTTTCCCGTTTAAGCTTTCTGATTTATTCACCAAACAACCTTCTACGTTATACATAAAAACGTGTTTTCCTTTTACCGCATTGTTGTTTTCATCTTTAGGTGAAATATCATATAATGAAGTCCATGTTCCTAAATCGCTCCAACCAAATTCACTAGGAATTACGTATACATTTTGGGCTTTTTCCATAATGCCATAATCAATGCTAATGCTTTTGCATTGTTCATAAAAAGCCCTAATGGTTTCCGCTTCATTTTCTGTAAAGAAACTTTGCGCAGCATTTTCAAAAATATCGTATTGCTCGGGTAAATTCTGCTTAAAAGCTTTTTTTATTGAAGAAACTGACCAAATAAAGATACCAGCATTCCATAAAAAATCCCCACTATCAATAAAAGTTTTGGCAATTTCTAAAGTAGGTTTTTCGGTAAAAGTTTTTACTTTATGAATACTTTCTTCCTCGCTGTTTTCCAAGTATTGAATATAACCATAACCAGTATCGGGGCGGCTAGGCATAATTCCCAATGTAACCAACGAAGGATTCTTGTGAGCATAATTTAAACCTTGTTCTACATATTCTAAAAACTTTGCTTCATCTAAAATTAAATGATCGCTAGGCGCTACAATACAGGCTGCATGTGTATTTAATTTATGAATTTTAGCACTTGCATAAGCAATACATGCAGCAGTATTTTTGGCCGTTGGTTCGCCTAATATTCTATCAAAAGGCATATTTGGCAATTGGTCTTTAACCAATTGAATGTATGCAACATTGGTAACTATAAAAATGTTTTCGGGTAAAAATGCTTTTAAAAACCTATCATAGGTTTGTTGCATTAAAGTTTTTCCTGTTCCTAATATATCTAAAAATTGTTTTGGGTAAGTGCTTCTGCTTGCAGGCCAAAATCTGCTTCCAATTCCACCCGCCATAATAATGGCATAATTGTTTTTGTTTTTTTCCATTTATTTGAAAATCAATATTTAACTCCAATAGATAATTAGAACTAAATGCGTTGCAAATTACATTTATTTTAAAAATTATATAATATATTTTTGTTACATCATTTCATAACATGAAAATAAAAAACAATGTCGTTAATTTTGAATTTATATATTTGTTAATATAAACAAATAAAAATGAAGAAATTTATTCTAATTAGTACATTACTTTCCACTATGTTTTCTTGCACAAAAGAAGCATCAAAATCATTAGCACCAGCCAAAGAGAAAATAATTGAAATTAAAACTAGTTTTGGAACTATGTATATGTGGCTTTATAAAGAAACACCTTTACATAGATCAAATTTCCTCGCTTTGGCCGACACAAACTATTTTGACAATACTACTTTTCATCGTTGTGTCACAAATTTTGTAATTCAAGGAGGTGATCCAAATTCAAAAGACACAGATTCATTGAATGATGGTTCAGGCGGTCCGGGATACACTATTCCTAGTGAAATAGATACAACGAAAAACAAAAAATTAACACATACTTATGGAGCAGTAGGTGCTGCACGAATGGGCGATGCAACAAATCCATTGAGAGCATCAAGTGGCTCACAATTTTATATAGTAATTCCTACAGCTGGAACACCCACTTTAAATGGTGCATATACTGTTTTTGGAAGAATAATAAAAGGAATGGATATAGCAACAACGATAGTTAAACAAACAAAAAATGTAAATAATCGGCCAATTGTAGATATAAAAATGGATATTAATATTTTAGATAAATCATTGGCAGAAATGGAAACAGAATATAATTTTGTGCCCTAAAATAATAAAAGTTTAAAAAAAGCCTTAACTCAATGTTTGAGTTAAGGCTTTTTTTATTTAAAAATTAAAATTTTACTTTATGTTTTTGATTTATTTATTTATCACAAATGACTTGCTAAACACGCCTTTTGCAGTGTTCATTCTAATAAAATACAAGCCATTACTTTGGTTTGATAAATCAAATACATTTTTTGTTTGTAATTGATTTTCAAACTTAGCTACTAATTGGCCTGTTACATTATATACTTCTATTGAATTCATCTCAACTGAATTGATCATGTCAATATTTAATATTCCTTTGCTTGGTGAAGGATAAATATTGAAGAAGTTTTCAAATTGATTCTCATATAATCCAGTATTGCAAACATTCTCCAACACATTTACATCTCTAGTTACTGTTAAAGATCGGTTTCCTGATGGATCGGTTACTACATAAGTTACTGGATAAACACCTGGGAAATCATTGCGTAAATTTGAAATGTCAGATATTACTAATGTATTTAAATTGGTGTAATAATTATCTTTTACTGTAAACCCTGGCTCTTGGAATTCACAGAA
>CANGPW010000097.1 GCA_947456185.1 Bacteroidota bacterium
AGGACAAAACATCAAAGAAGGCTTGAAAAAAGAAACGGAATCAATCAAAGATATATTGAAAAAAGAGTTTGGAATTAAACCAAATGATGGCAAACAAAACACGAATAAACCTAAAGAAAAACAGAATGAAACGGATGAATTGGAATTTGAAAAAGACTAATATTTTTATACTAATTTTATTAACTTACAGCCATTGCTTTGCACAAAAAAATACCATTAGCAAACTTAATTTTTATGCCAGCATTGGATCTGTGTTTAATGGATCAATCAATTCATCTATAAGTAGTAAATTGGCTAACGAAACTCAAACTTTTAATAAGTATCAAGATTCAATTGCTAGCAGTGAAACTTGGCGTTTAACGTTTAGCCCTCAAATTGGAATTATATATCAATTAAGCAAAGACGTAGATTTTCAATGTGGTTTAGCTTACATTGTTTTAGGTCATCAAAGAACATTAGCTAATTTAAAATATAAAGATGTGACTTTTCCTGGAATTGGCAGTGGCCTTGGCAATGGTAAAATTATTGATAATACCAATGGTGAAAGAAGTATAAATTTAAACTATCGTTATCATTATTTACAAGTTCCATTAATTTTAAATTATCATTTAAATTTTAGATCACTTACCCCGAAAGTTAAAATTGCACTTTCGGGAGGAATAGGATTAAATGTATTGCTAAAACATGATATCAATGCGGTGCTTAGTACTGGTTTTAAAATAGATGAAAAAAGCAGTTTTTCGCTTGATAGTACAGGGTATTCAGCAAATGTTTTTACACCAAACATAATGCTAGGAACCATGGTAGATTATAATTATTCAAAACAAATAAAATTTGTTTTTCAACCCATGTTAGGTTATTATCCATTGTCGGTTACCAATAAAGATTTAGCAGCTAAACCATGGTTTGTGAATTTTAACCTTGGCGTAATATATACACTTGATGTGTTGAAATAAAAAAAAATCCCATTCAAAAATTTGAATAGGATTTTAAAGTTTATAGTCTGAATTAATAACCAGGTTTATCTTCTTTATCTTTCAGTCTTTCCTTGATATCTAATCTATGTTTTCTGGCTGTATCAATGGCAATATCGTAACCTGCATCAGCATGACGAATTACACCCATTGCTGGGTCGTTATGTAACACACGTTTTAGTCTGCGGGCTGCATCTTCAGTTCCATCGGCTAAAATAACCATTCCCGCATGAATAGAATAACCCATTCCAACTCCACCACCATGATGAACAGAAACCCAACTTGCACCACCAGCCGTATTAATTAAAGCATTTAAAATTGGCCAATCTGCTACGGCATCGCTACCATCTTTCATGGCTTCTGTTTCGCGGTTTGGACTAGCCACCGAGCCAGTATCCAAATGGTCACGACCAATTACAATTGGACCTTTTACTTGTCCGGTTCTTACCAATTCGTTAAATGCCAAAGCAGCTTTTTCCCTATCACCTTGTCCAATCCAACATATACGTGCAGGCAAACCTTGGAATGCAATGCGTTCCTGCGCCATGTCTAACCAGCGGTGTAATGAAGTGTTTTCAGGGAATAATTCTTTCATAACGCGGTCGGTTACATATATATCATTTGGGTCACCACTCAAAGCTACCCAACGGAAAGGGCCTTTTCCTTCACAGAATAAAGGACGAATATAAGCAGGCACAAAACCAGGAAATGCAAATGCATTTTCAACTCCACGTTGGTCTTTTGCTTGTCCGCGTAAATTATTTCCATAATCAAAAGTAATGGCACCTTTGCTTTGCAATTCTATCATTAATTTTACATGATGAGCCATGGTATCTAAGGACTTTGAAACATACTTTTCTGGTTCAGATTTTCGCATGTGGTCGGCTACTTCTTCCACAATTCCTTCTGGATAATAGCCGTTCAAGGGGTCGTGTGCCGAAGTTTGATCAGTTAATAAATCAGGAATAATATTGCGTTCAATTAAACGCTCTAATAAATCAATTACATTACAAACTACACCAATTGAAAGTCTTTGACCAGCAGCTTTTGCTTTTAAAGCCATATCAATTGCTTGGTCAATGTCACGACTCATTACATCTAAATAACGCGTTTCAATGCGTTTTTTAATTCGCCATTCTACCATTTCGGCAGCCAAACAAACACCATCGCACATGGTAACGGCTAAAGGTTGTGCGCCACCCATTCCGCCTAATCCGGCAGTAACGGTTAAAGTTCCTTTTAAAGTTCCACCAAAATGTTGTCGAGCAGCTTCAGCAAAAGTTTCGTAAGTTCCTTGAACAATTCCTTGTGAGCCAATGTATATCCAACTTCCAGCGGTCATTTGGCCATACATCATCAAACCTTTTTTGTCAAGTTCATGAAAAGTTTCCCAATTAGCCCATCTTGGAACCAACATGCTATTGGAAATGATTACACGAGGAGCATCTTTATGAGTTGGTAAAATTCCAACTGGCTTTCCACTTTGAATCAAAAGGGTTTCATCGTCTTCCAAATCTTGTAGCGCTTTTACTATTAAGTCAAAACTTTCCCAGTTTCGGGCCGCTTTTCCTATTCCACCATATACCACTAAATCGTCTGGACGTTCGGCCACATCAGGATCTAAATTATTATGTAGCATGCGCAATGCAGCTTCTTGCACCCAACCTTTGCAGCTTAATGTATTGCCAGTTGCGGCATGTAAATCAGTATGTTTAGTCATTTTATATGTTGTATTTTTATTATAAAAAGGAATTTTCAAAAGTATTGTTTTGAAACTTAAAATTTTACTACAATAAATGATTTTTGGTAGTTCACTTTCACCCGATTATTTTTAATAAAAATGATAGTTGAATAGTTGTTATTTTGTGGCTTAAAATAAAAACCAATGGAATTTCCCAAAACACCCATCATTATTTCAATATTGATAGTTACTATTTTTAATTGGTCGTGTAAAACAGTAAAAATTGAAGTACCAAAACCTAAAAGTTTTATTGGCGTTCAGCCACCAAAACCTACATCTATTATTGGTTTGCCAATAAATATTAATACGGAAGGTTTAACAAAGTCGTTGAACAAAAAGTTTACCAATCAGCTTTACAAAGATTCAAGTTTTGAGGATAATGATGGCGATAATTTAAAGCTAACGGTTGTAAAAAGAGGTGATTTTATTGTTTCAACAGAAAATAATGGATTGGACATATCAGCACCTTTGCACATTGATTTTATTTATTTGTTAAGCCTTTTAGGTGGTTCACAGCAAATCAATAAAGGAGTAAATTTAACAGTAAATTTTACTTCAAACCCTTCCATTGACCGAGATTGGAATTTAATATTAAACAGCAAAGGCAAAATTACTTGGGACGATTTGCCGGTGATTGATTTAGGAATTACCAAGCTTGATTTGCCAAGTATTTTCGGTGGTATAATTCAAAAATTAGTCAACAAAATGGCAAAGAAAATTGATGTGGAAGTTCCTAAATCATTGAATATTAAAAAACAAATTGCTGATGCTTGGCTCACTTTAGAAAAACCAATTTTATTAGATTCAGTTAATAATGCTTGGATAATGGTAAATCCTAAAAACATATTTATTACACCCATTACTTATACAAAAAATCAAATGCAAATAAAGCTAGGTTTGTCTAGTGTCATTGAATTGGCATCTGGTTATAAACCAGTAAATGATTCGTTTGCTAAGCGATTACCACCATTGCGTCAGGTCAATAATTTTGAAGAAAACGTAAGACTGAATTTAGGCGCATCGGTTACTTTTAACCAAATAAATGATGGATTAGCTAAACAATTTGCTAGCAATTCCATGGCATTTGAAAGTTATGATTACAAAATAAAAATTAACGATGCAAAAGCATTTAATTACGGAAACAAAGTAATGATAGCGCTTGACATAGATGGAAAAGTTAGAACAGGAATAGTTGGGAAAAATATAAAGGGAGTTATTTATGCTACTGGAGTTCCAATTTACAATGCAAAAAATAAAACAATTGAAATTAAGCAATTTGATTTTGAAATAAAAACACGCGATTTATTATTGAAAGCAGGTACTTGGTTATTGAACTCGGCTGCCTTTAAACAAAGCATTGAAAAGCAATTGGTATATTCAATAGCCGACCAATTGAATCAAGCCAGGTTAATCGCAAATGATGCAGTAAATAAAAAAATGATTGAAACCGTGGATATAAAAGGTTATGTAAAAAACTTAGAGCCAGGAGAAATATTTGTTACTTCAAATGCCATTAGAATTAACATAATTACTGATGGAAATATTGAAGTAAATCTGAATGGATTTTAAAACATTTTAATCAATAAAAAAGCCTATTTCAAATGAATGAAATAGGCTTTTTTTTATTTAGAAATAAATTTTATTGTTTTACAATTTTTATTGTTTTTACAATGCCATTATTACTAATTTTTACCATGTAAATACCAGCTGATAAATTACTTGTATTGCTTAATTTTATTGTACCTAAGCCTTTAGTAACTGCTTCGGTTTGGTTAATTAAAATTCTACCACTAATATCTACTACTTGAATAGTACATATAGCATTTTCGGTGTTCAAAGTTTCAATATTTAATTCGTTGGTAAATGGATTAGGATAAATGCTAATCTCATTATCAAATACATCGTTAACTGAAACTTCTCTTATTGGTGAAAAACTAGATTTACCATCAAAATCTATTTGATTTAAACGATAATACAATTTTTGAACTTGATTGATTACAAATGGATTTTCATCAATTGAAGTATACATTACATTGCTATTAGAATTTCCTTCGCCTTTAACAAATGCAATGGTTTCAAATGTTTTTCCATCAATTGATCGTTCAACATCAAAACCTTTGTTATTGATTTCGCTTGAAGTAAACCAAACTAATTTAACATTGTCATTTACTTTTTTAGCTTCAAAATAGCTTAATTTAACTGGTAAAGTTGATGTATTATTTGATGCAACTGTTGTAAATGCATTGTGCATGTATTTACCATTGTATTCATAAACATCATACGTGTAATCGGTTAACATTGTTAAACCAGTAACAGCAACTGTATTTCCTGTTCCATTATGAACTACATAATTTCCTGTTCCAGTAGCATCTCCTGCACCAAAAATAGGATTTGCTACATATAATACTGTGTCAAAAGGAGCAACAGCAATACTTGAAGTTAATCTTGCAATAACTAATCTGTTTTGACCGTTTCCATTTGTCCAATTTGCAGTAGACGAAGAGCTAGTTATATTAGATAAAGTAACAGCTGTAGCACCTGTAGAAGGAGCAACGATATTTTCTACTTGAATATCATCAATTGCCCAACCTTCGTCAGTTCCTCCAGCATCAGCAGCAAAATGGAAGCGTATTTTCACATTTGATTGACCAGCTGCACCAGTTAATCGAGTAGCACTTTCAACCCAACCGTTTACGGCACTTGCATAGTTAGCAGTTGTATTAGTAAATTTATTTCCTGAACTAATATATCCATAAGTATTTGTTAAATTGTACCAAGAGTAACTTGTTAATGTATTATAATTAATTCCAGTTCCTAATTGATCATTTAACCTAATCCAAGCACCATTGTTGATTGAAATTTCCACTACTCCACAATCCCAACCTGGATCGTTATCCGTTTTATGTTTGTTTCTAAATCTAAATACTGGATCTGATGTAGATGAAGTAAAATCAAATTGTGGAGAAACTAAACCAGCTTCTTCATTACCTAAAGAGCCGTAGTCCCCACTTAAATTGGTCACATAGGCATTTGCTCCAGAATAAGCACCATTAATAAATGTTTTACTAGGTGTACCAAGAGCCCAAGAATTTACTCTTGCATTTATTGAAGCGGTTGTCCAACCTGTATTACCAACTCCATCAAAATTTTGATTATAAGGAAAAGCTGAAACAATAAGAGCAGTAGTAAAACTATCAATTGTACTATAAGCAGTTCCAATTCCATTGGTTGCATAAGCTCTAAAATAATATTTAGTAGAATGTGTTAATCCAGCAGGATTAATAGAATAAATACCGGTAGTTACCACAGGACTTGTTGCAGAATCAATGGCACTGCTCAATAAAGTTAAAGGACTAATTGAAGTGTTATAAACGATTCCACTTGCAATTACTGGACTTCCGCCATCAGAGGTAATATTACCACCAACAGTAGCTGTTGTAGTATTTAAATTTGACACAGCTATTTTTAAAACTGTAGGAATTACAGCACTTGCATTAGTAGTAAATGTACTATCAGCACCATAAGAAATACCAACACCATTTTCAGCATAAGCTCTGTAATAATAAGTTGTTGAAAGTGATAAACCGGCAATATTTTTTGTGTAATTTCCAGTTTTTACCACTGGATTTGTAGTAGAATCAATCACTCCAAATGCTCCACGTACTGGAGTTGAAGTTAAACTATATACCACTCCACTCGAAATAATTGTTGCATTACCATTACTGGTTATTGATCCTAATAAGTCAGCAGAAGCAGTAGTAACATTTGCTTTTGAACCAGTAACAACTACAGGTAATGTAGCAGGAAAAACTTCTACATTATCAAAAGCCCAACCTTCATCAGTACCGCCATAAGGATTTCCATCAAAGCGGAATCTAAATTTAACATTTGCTTGACCAGCAGCGCCAGTTAATTTGGTTGAAGTTTGAATCCAACCATTACTTTGCGAAGAGTATGCTGAGCTATATCCTGTAAAAATACCACCAGATGAAATCCAATTAGGACCATTGTACCAAGCTATACTTCCACTATCAGAATTAAAATTAGCACCAGTTCCAAAGTTATTATCTAACTTATTCCAAGTTCCACCGTTAATAGAAATTTCAATAGTAGCTGCATCATAACCAGGAAACCCACCAAATGGATCTAACCTAAAAATTTGTTGAAAACGCAATGTTGGATCAGCTAATTGACTTGAAAAATCAAATTGTGGTGAAACTACTGCGGCATTATTAGGAGAAATAGTTGTATAGTTTCCTGAAATTTTGGTTACCCATGCATTTGGTGAACTATATGCACCAATTATATTTGTTTTTGAAGGTGTACCTAATTGCCAATCATTGGTAGCTCCGGTAATAATATTACTTGTAAACCCTGAATTAGTTAATGAATCAAAATTTTGATTATAAGGTAAAACAGAAACAATAAGAGCAGTAGTAAAACTATCAATTGCACTATAAGCAGTTCCAATTCCATTGGTTGCATAAGCTCTAAAATAATATTTAGTAGAATGTGTTAATCCAGTAGGATTAATAGAATAAATACCAGTAGTTACCACAGGACTTGTTGCAGAATCAATGGCACTGCTCAATAAAGTTAAAGGACTAATTGAAGTGTTATAAACGATTCCACTTGCAATTACTGGACTTCCGCCATCAGAGGTAATATTACCACCA
>CANGPW010000098.1 GCA_947456185.1 Bacteroidota bacterium
CAAACTATCGCGAACCAAACCACTAATACTTGCTTTTTCGTTTTGGGCTATTGCAAAATTATTTGCACCAATTAAAAGCAATAAAAAACAAAAGAATCTTTGCATCAAATAATTTAAAAAGTTGAGTATAGTTTTTTCTATTGCTTTGGGTTTTTGTAGAACAAAGGCAATAATAACTTTTTTAGTATAATTTTTTTTGTAAAGTTTAGTTTACCAAAACAATTTCAAAAACAACGTTCAATATAATGGTAAAGTATATTCATAAAAAAAGCCGAAGTTTTTTACTTCGACTTTTAAATATTTTAAAATGCAAAATGCTATTGTTTGATGATTTTTTGAACTACTAAACCTTTGTCACTTAAAGCATTGATCATATACATGCCAGCTGGCAACGATTCAATATTTAATTCATTGCTAGGTGTATTTTGGGTTAATACTACTTTGCCCATTAAATCCAATACTTGAATATTACTGATATTTACACCTGAAATAAAAATATTACCACTACTAGGATTTGGGTAAATTGTAAAAATACTTTTATCAACTCTAGGTACGCCAATTTGACTACCATTATAATCAATTATTATGGTGATAAATTGATGTCCAAAAGCTAAATTATCTTTAGAAAAACCTTCGTAAACAGTAAGATTTAGTCTAAATGCTCTTTGACCCCAAAAAACATTGTCAACTACAGGATTTATTTTAATTAATTTTTCGTTTCTAAATCCCATTTGACCTGGAGCAAATTCTACTTTTTGTTGAGCAGGAGTAATGTTAAAATGGGTGCCATTTTTTCCATTTAATGATGGATCAGAGACATTATCTTCTACTGAAAGTATAGCTGAATACGCTTGCAATGTGCTATCTTGATTGCTATTATACAATGCTATTATTACTGATGAACTAGCATCTTTATTTGAAAAACTTTGGTAATTTTCCTTATAGTCAAAACCATAAGTTATTTGTGCTTTAGCACCAACAAATAGCAATGTGCAAATTAAAGATAAGTATATTTTTTTCATAATAATAAAATTCATTTCTGTTTACAATAATAACGATTTGATTGATTTAAGCAAATCAAAAAAAGTTACATTCTTTATTAACTTAAATATTTTTTAACGTATTCTTATTTTTTCGCCAACTTTTAAAAGGTTCAAATTCTCATTATTTATTTGCCTTAAAATATTAACAGATACATTGAATTTTCTGCTGATTGCAAACAATGTTTCCCCTTTTTCTACCTGATAATAATATGGATCATTAGAATCAATTTGAGGTTTATTTTCAGCAATAATTGAATTTTTTACAGGTACAATAATCAATCTTTGATCAATATTAATATCATTGTTTTCAATCGTATTGATGGCTTTTAAATCTGAAACAGAAATATTATACATTTTAGAAATAGCAAAAAGTGTTTCACCATGTCTAACTATATGATATCCTGGAACTGGTTGTGGTTCTTTAGAATCGGCACTGGGTAAATTTGGGTTCACAATTAATTTTTGGCCAATTTCAATATTATTATTTTTCAAGGCATTTAAAAATTGCAAAGCATCTACTTTTACATTGTATTTTTTGGCTATACCATACAAAGTTTCACCTGCTTGTACAGTGTGAAAAAAAGACAATTCTGATTTTTTTTCTTCCAAAGTGTCAAAATAACTCAATGTGTTTTCGTTAATGGGATACATCGTTTCTATGTTTTTCTTTGGATCTTCATATACTGTTTCATTTAAAACAATTGTATCAATTTTACTTACATTAGGTGAAATTTCAGTTTTAATAATTTCAACTGAATCTTTTTGAATGGTATTTTCAGCAATAATAATTGCTTGTAGTCTATTAGAGTTTAGATAAATTAACTGACCAACGGCAGGTTGTTGGTTTAAAACCAAATTATTTCTAGAAAGAATTTTTTCTATTTTTATACCAAAACGCTGAGAAATCTTATGAATATTATCGCCTTTAGCATAAGTATATGTTTCAATTTCAGCTTTATTTTTTTTATTTTTTAAATAAATTGTATCACCGGCTTTACATTCATCGTCTTTTTGTAAATCGTTAAATTTATAAATATTATAAACTTTAATATCGTAATTTAAAGCAATTTGAGCATAGCTTTCATTGGCTTTTGCAGTTATGGCTGGTACACCATTAATGATTATTTCTTTACCATAAGTTTTTACAATTTCGGCCTTGGCAACTGCTTTTTCTGTCTGTTCCTCCTCACTGATTTTTACTTCATCATATTTATTCAATTGATGTTTTTCAATAAAGGAAATAATTAATTCAGGGTATTGTGGATTGGTAGCATAACCTGCTTTTTTTAAACCAAAAGCCCAAGCTTTGTAATCTTTACTATCCAAATCAAACAAGAAAGCATAGCGTTTGCCTTTCATTAAAAAATCGGAATGGTCGCGGTAACTATCAATTGCAGCATCGTATTTTCTAAAACATTCTTGCGGAGCATCATCATCTTCATTTAGTGTTTGTCCGGTCCAAGTATTTTTACATTTTATACCAAAATGATTATTTGCCTGCGTTGCTAAACGGCTGTTTCCATTGCCACTTTCTAATATTCCTTGGGCCAAGGTAATGCTAGCAGGAATATGGCTTCTATACATTTCTTCTACAGCCATAGCTGAATATTTTTCAATGTATTGTTCCACCGTTAATTTTGGTTTTACATCATCTTGTGCAAATGAAATAAAGCCAAAAATACAAAGAAATAGACTAATAATTTGTTTCATAATTTTAGAAAATCGTAATTAACAAAACTAATGTCTATTCTGTTTTTATGGTTAAATGATATGCATTGCATTGCTAACAATTACATTAGCTTGTTTAACAAAATGTACGTTTGTAAATGAATGGAAATCAAAAGTCATTCAGAAGGAAACTCCTTTCCTTGGCAACCAACTCATTTAAATCAATGTGGTTTGCACTCAAAGGAGATGCGCTGCATGACGAAATATTTATGGAATGACCTTGTCATTCAGAAGGAAACTCCTTGCCTTGGCAACCACCTCAGTTAAATCAATGTTTGTTTTGATTCAAAGGTGATGCGTTACTTGACACCTTTTTTCAATCCTTTTTCGAGTATTTTTTAAATAAATAAATCATACCAGCTCCAATGGAAAAAATAACAATATAAAAAAATATTCCCATCACATTATTTAGTTAATTCTGTTTGTAAAGCAATCATTTTTAAAGCAGTTTCTGCAGCTTCTACACCTTTATTTCCGTGCTTTCCACCACTGCGTTCTTTTGCTTGTTTTAAATCGTTGGTGGTTAATACACCAAATACCATTGGCATATTATATTGTAATCCTACTAACATAATTCCATTTGCACAAGCATCGCTGATAAAATCAAAATGAGGAGTGTCGCCTTTAATAATGCAGCCAATGGTAATAATGGCATCACATTTTTTGTTTTCGGCTAAAAGCTGCGCACCAAAAGCTAATTCATAAGCTCCAGGAACATAACTGATCAAAATATTTTTTTCTTTAACCCCCATTTTAGTTAAAAAATCAATGGCACCATCGCGCATGGCAAAAGTAATTTCGCTGTTCCATTCAGCTACTGCTATACAAATTTTAGATTTTGTAAATGCTTTGCTTATTTTCAAATCAGTGTTTGAAAGGTTCTTTAAATCGCTTGACATATTTTTATTTATTGATAAAAAAAGAGGCTAACTTTAAAGTGCAGCCTCTTTTTGGTTTATTCTGTAAGTCATTTTGAGGAACGAAACTTCCGACCGGAACCTCATTGAGATAGCTACGATTCGCTCGCAATGACGAGTAAATTAATTATTTTCCTTATTGGCTTTTGCTCTTTCTAAGAATTTATCTATATCACCAGCTTCAGTTGATTCTGGGTAATCAGATTTAATTTTTTCGTACATGCTTAAAGCATTACTCCAATCTTTTTGTTCTTCATATACCAATCCTGCTTTCTTTAAATAAATAGGAGCCGTTAATTTGTTTTTACCCATGTTAGCAGCTTTGGTGTAATTTTTAACAGCTTTATCAAAATCATTTGATTCACTGTAAGCATCACCTAATAAGCCAGTAGCTATTGGACCCATTAATTTATTATCAGTATCAAAATCTTCTAACTGAGAAATTGCATTTGCAAAATCACCTTTTTGCATGTAGCAAATACCAGCATAAAAATGTGATAAGTTTGCAGTTTTTGTCATGCTAAAATCATCGGCAATAGCTAAAAAACCTAATTTATCGCCTTTACCATTCAATGCTAAATCAAAAGAATCAATTTCAAACCAAGCTTGAGCAGGAAATATTGCAATTTGTGCTTCTTTTTCTTTTGGCCCTAAATAAAATTGAGTGAAAGCCCAATATAAAGCTACTATAACAATGATAGTTGAACCAACTATTGTAATATTTTTTTTATTTTCATGGTAAAAATGCTCCACTTTATGGGTAGTTTCCATAATAGTTGCATCTATGTCTAATCCTGAATCTTTGTGTTTTTCTGACATTTCCTTTTGTTTAATTTTTGAAATTTATTTATTTATAATGCTTTTATTCTGTAATGAATGGATAATTTGGTTCTGAATATACATCTTCAAATAAAGCTGAGTGCTCAGGATATGGTGAGTTTTCGCTAAATTCAACTGAGGCCAAAATAGTTTCCATAATTTTTTCTTCAATGCCATCTAATTCAGCTTGAGAAGCCCAATTATTATCTATAATTGTTTTTCTAACTCTTTCTAAAGGATCGCGCATTTTATATTCTTCTACTTCTTCTTTAGTTCTATATTTTGCTGGATCACTCATGGAATGTCCACGGTAACGATATGTTCTTATTTCCAAAAAAGTTGGACCATCACCATTTCTGGCTCTGTCGGCAGCTTCGGCTATCGCAGTGTGAACAGCTTCTGCTTGCATTCCATCTACTTCGCTACAAGGCATATCGTAAGCTAAACCAATTTTATAAATGTCCATTTGTGTGGTGGTTCTTTCTACTGATGTTCCCATGGCATAACCGTTGTTTTCACAAACAAAAATAATTGGAATTTTCCATAACATAGCCATGTTAAATGCTTCATGTAATGCACCTTGACGAACTGCACCATCGCCAAAATAGCAAACAGTAACTTGTTTTCCACCTCGATACATATCGGCAAAAGCTAATCCTGCACCTAAAGGAATTTGCCCACCAACGATTCCATGTCCACCAAAAAAATTATGTTCTTTGCTAAATAAATGCATAGAACCACCTTTTCCTTTTGAACATCCTGTAACTTTACCATATAACTCGGCCATTACTTGATTTGGAGTAATGCCACAAGCCAAAGCATGCGCATGATCGCGATAAGCTGTAATGATTCTGTCATCGCTATTTAATGCACTCATAGTTCCAGCCACAACTGCTTCTTGACCAATGTATAAATGACAAAAGCCTTTTATTTTTTGTTGGCCATAGAGCTGCGCTGTTTTCTCTTCAAATCTGCGCATTAGCATCATTTGCTCAAACCAATGCATGTAAGTTTCTTTTGTAAAGCCTGTCATAATTTTAAAGGAATGCAAAAAAACAAAAAAATAACTAAGTTAAAAAGGGTTTTTTTTAAAATAATAAACTGATTATCAATTGTAAAATTATGAATTATGAATTATGAATTATGAATTGATTGATTTCTTTGCTTTTAAAGTCTTCTTTTTAATTGAAGTAAAACAATAATTTAAGGATAAAATACCCAAAATACTTTTTTGCAAATTGCCTTTTACAAATTGCAAATTAATTTTCAAAAAACATAACAAAAAACAGCCTTATTGCATTTGTTAGCTGAACGAAAACTATTTAATTTCGCACAAATTACAAATTTACATACATAAAATAAATTATGACTAAAATAAAAGTTGCCAACCCAGTGGTTGAATTAGATGGTGATGAAATGACTCGCATTATTTGGAAGTTTATCAAAGACAAATTGATTCTTCCTTACCTAGATTTAGATGTTAAATACTACGATTTAGGAATGGAATATAGAGATGAAACCAACGATCAAGTTACTATAGATGCTGCCGAAGCAATAAAAAAATATGGTGTTGGAATAAAATGCGCTACCATTACTCCTGATGAACAACGTGTAGAAGAATTTGGCTTAAAACAAATGTGGAAAAGCCCGAACGGTACAATTCGTAATATATTAGATGGAACAGTTTTCCGCGAACCTATTGTTTGTAAAAATGTTCCTCGTTTAGTTCCAAATTGGACTGCTCCAATTTGTATTGGCCGTCATGCTTTTGGCGATCAGTACCGCGCTACCGATTTTGTAACAAAAGGAAAAGGAAAATTAACCATTACATTTACTCCAGAAGATGGTTCTGATGCACAAAATTTTGAAGTTTATAATTTCAAAAGCGATGGTGTTGCTTTAGCAATGTACAATACCGATGAAAGTATCCGTGGTTTTGCTCATTCATGTTTTAATCAAGCATTGACAAAAAAATGGCCTTTATATCTTTCTACTAAAAATACCATTTTGAAAAAATATGATGGTAGGTTTAAAGATATTTTTGAAGAAATATACCAAGCAGATTATAAAGCTAAATTTGTAGAAGCAGGAATCTTTTACGAACATCGTTTAATTGACGACATGGTAGCTTCGGCTTTAAAATGGAACGGAAATTTTGTTTGGGCTTGTAAAAACTATGATGGCGATGTACAATCGGACACAGTAGCACAAGGTTTTGGTTCATTGGGTTTAATGACTTCGGTGTTAATTACTCCTGATGGAAAAGTAATGGAGGCAGAAGCCGCTCACGGAACGGTTACTCGCCATTACCGCGATCACCAAGCTGGTAAACCAACTTCGACAAACCCTATTGCAAGTATTTTTGCTTGGACGCGAGGATTGGAGTTTAGAGGTAAATTAGACAATAACCAGGAGCTTATCAATTTCTGTCATGCTTTAGAAGCTGTTTGTATTGAAACAGTAGAAAGTGGTAAAATGACCAAAGATTTAGCAGTTTGTATTCATGGAAATAAAGTAACTTTAGGGGAACATTACCTAAACACACAAGATTTTTTAGATGCAATTGATACTAATTTGAAAGCTAAATTAGCTTAAATATTGTCTGCAAGAAAACTACAATTTCATCGTTATGCTCGCTATAAAAATGGTCATTTAGGAAAACTAAACTCCCATATTTTCTAGCATCACAAGCCTCGAACTTGAAATTTTCTTATCAGACATTTATCTCA
>CANGPW010000099.1 GCA_947456185.1 Bacteroidota bacterium
CAAAACAAAACGCATGTACTTAAAGCCGATATGGTTAAAAAGGGAAATATCAGCGTATCTACCTTACAAACCTTAATCAAAAATGGGGTGTTTGAAGCCTTTGAAATTGCGGTGGATAGAATTCAATTTGATGAAACTAAAATTGAAACATTTGAACTAAACACCGACCAAGCCGAAGCGTACCGACAAATTACCGAAAACTTTAAAACAAAAGATGTAGTGCTGCTTAAAGGAGTTACTTCAAGTGGAAAAACACATGTGTATGTTCGACTGATAGAGCAAGCCATGGCGCAAGGAAAACAGGTGCTTTATCTGTTACCCGAAATAGCCATCACGTCTCAAATTATACATAGAATAAGAAAGTATTTTGGTGAAAAATGTGTGGCTTTTAACTTTAAAATTGGCGACAATGAGCGTGTTGAAATTTGGAATAAAGTAAAGTCGGGTGAAATAAAAATAGTGATTGGCGCGCGCAGTGCCATTTTTCTTCCATTTGCCAATTTGGGTTTAACCATAGTGGATGAAGAACATGAAACCACGTTTAAACAAAATGAACCATCGCCACGTTACCATGCCCGCGATGCGGCAATTGTGTTAAACAAAATATATCATTCAAAGTTAATTTTAGGAAGTGCCACACCAAGTTTTGAAAGTTATTTCAATGCCAAGTTAGATAAATTTGGATTGGTGAATTTGGATAAGCGACATGGTGAAATTGCATTGCCAGTTATTATTACTGGCAACATCACGGAAGAGAGAAAATCAAAGGTAATTCAAGGGAATTTTACCACTGTTTTGGTCAATGAAATTAAGCAAGCACTGGATAAAAACGAACAGATAATATTGTTCCAAAACCGCAGAGGATATAGCCCGGTATATGAATGCGACAGCTGTCAGTGGGTTCCTAAATGTCAGAATTGCGACATCAGTTTAACCTACCATAAATTCATTGATTCACTCAAATGTCACTACTGCGGATTTACCCAAAAACTGCCCGATAGTTGCGCAGCATGTGGCAGCAATACTTTAAGTTTTAAAGGATTTGGAACCGAGAAAATTGAAGATGAATTGGCCATACTTTTTCCCAATGCCAGGGTTGCTAGGTTTGATCAAGACAGTACAAAAGGCAAAAACGGGCATGAACAAATTATAAAAGATTTTGCCGAACATAAGTTCGATATCATGGTGGGAACCCAAATGGTAACTAAAGGTTTAGATTTTGATAACGTTACTTTGGTTGGAATTATTAATGCCGACCAGCTTTTGTTTTTCCCGGATTTTAGAGCCAATGAACGCGCTTTTCAATTAATGGAGCAAGTAAGTGGCAGGGGAGGACGCAGGCAAAAACAAGGGCGTGTGGTGATTCAAACCAGCTCACCTAATCATCCAGTTATTTTATCGGTTATTAACCACGATTTTGAGTCACTTTATAACCGAGAAATTCAAGACAGGGCACAGTTTTTATTTCCACCTTTTCACCGAATTATAAAAATTAGTTTGCGCCACAAAGAATATAAAATCAGTGAGGATGCTGCTAACCAATTGCATTTACTATTATTTACCGCCTTTGGCGATAATTTATTAGGGCCTGCAAATCCGTATGTGAGCAGAATACGGAATTATTATATCAAAGAGTTTTTGATAAAAATAGACAGGAACGATACCCGCTTAGTTTCGTTGAAGAAATTCATTAAACAGCAAATATTAAAGCTTAACGAAAATAAATTATACCGTCAGCTCATTGTTCAAATTGATGTAGATGCTTTATAAATGATGAGCCTTACCAACAGTTTAAAATATTGCTTATATTTTTTTATCCTATCAAGACCATTTTCTGTATATGCGCAAACAGATAACAATCAAGCTAAACTGCCCTATTTTACCGTTAGTTTATTCTCGGCCAGCACTTTTAAACTTGATAAAAGCGCCAATGATTTAAATGTTTCCTATCCTTATGGTATTGAATTACAATATACCAAACAGCTCAGGAATGAAAATAGTTGGCAGCAAAATGCTTGTTATTTTAATTCAGGAATGGGTATAAACTATTTCAATTATAACAATGCATTATTGGGGCAATCTATGGCAATTTTTTATGTTTTTGAACCTCAAGTAAAATTAGGTAAAAAGTTAAAAATGATAGGAAGCGCAAACTTAGGTTTAACGTTTTTAAGTAACCCTTATAACAAAAATAATAATGTAACCAATTCATATTACAGTTTGCCTATTAGTGCATATTTGGCCTTTGGAGCAGGATTGGAGTATCCATTGAATACAAACTTTCAATTGAGCCTATTGGCTAAGTTTATTCATATATCAAATGGTGGCACGCAAGAACCTAATAAGGGAATAAACATGGCTGCGCTTAATGTAAGATTGAGCTATAATCCAATTGACAATCGTTTAGAGAAATTTACTAGAAAACCAAAGAAACTTTTACTGAAAAACAGATTAGATGTTGGTTTATATGCAAGTAATAAAAACATTGCAGTGAATGAACCAACGAGGTGTTTTATTTTTGGTGCCATGGCAAATTATAGCAAACAAGTTAGTAGCATCAATGCTTTAACGGGTGGAATTGAAATAATTGCTGATCAAGTTACAGAAGCTAGATTACAAAGAGATCAACTAAATAAAAGCAGCATGCGTTTAGGATTTCTCGTTGGACATGAATTTTTATTTGGCAAATTTTCGGTAAACCAGCAATTAGGTTATTACCTATTCAACGATACAAAATATTTTAATACTTTATACCAAAGAATAGGAGTAAGTTATTACCCACCCGCTCACTTTTCAATAGGATTCAGTGTGCTTACCCACACCACTGTTCCTAATTTTACTGACTTGCGATTAACTTATTACCTCAGAAAATAAAACGAAGAGGCCAATTCAAATTGGGAGCAATTACGAGTAATTTAAAAAATAGTTGATTTTCTCATATTTCAATTAAACAAAAAACCTTATTTTGCGCTCCTGAAAAAATGAGCGAATCAATTTACGACAAATACGAAACTGTGATAGGTCTTGAAGTTCACACACAAATGCTTACCAAAAGTAAAGCATATTGTGCCGATGAATATGAATACGGATCTCATCCAAATACACAAGTTAGTCCTATCAGTTTAGGTCATCCGGGAACTTTACCCAAACATAATATTGAAGTAGTAAAATATGCTGTAAAAATGGGATTGGCTTGTAATTGCCATATTGCCGAATGGCAACATTATGCACGTAAAAACTATTTTTATGCCGATTTGCCAAAAGGATATCAAATTACGCAAGACAAAACTCCCATTTGTACCGATGGATTTTTGGAGATAAAACTAAAAGATAAACCTGCTAAAAAAATTGGAATTACCAGAATTCACATGGAAGAAGATTCAGGTAAAAGTATGCACGACCAAGATGTGTACGATACTTTAATTGACTTAAATCGTGCTGGAGTTCCTTTAATTGAAATAGTATCGGAGCCCGATATAAAAACAGGGGAGGAGGCTTACCAATATTTAACAGAAATAAAAAAATTAGTTAAATACCTTGACATTTGTGATGGAAACATGGAAGAAGGAAGTTTGCGTTGCGATGCCAATGTTTCGGTGATGTTAAAAGGTAGCAAAGTTTTTGGAACCAAGGTGGAAGTAAAAAACATGAACTCGTTCAAGAATGTAGAACGCTCCATTGATTTTGAAGTAAAACGCCAAATTGAAGCCATAGAAGCCGGTGAAACCATTGTTCAAGAAACACGTACTTTTGATGCACAAAAAGGAATTACAATTACCTTGCGTAGCAAAGAAGGCGCAGCAGATTACCGTTATTTTCCAGAACCGGATTTACCACCTTTACGCGTTACGCAAAAGTTTGTAGATGAAATAAAATTACAAATGCCGGCTTTACCAAAAGCATTGTTTGAAAAATATACCAAAGAATTAGGCTTAAATGAATATGATGCCAATGTGTTAACAGAAAGCAAAGAAGTGGCAGCTTATTTTGAGCAAATTTTACAGTTTACCAATAACACCAAAGCTGCAGCAAATTGGTTAATGACTGCCGTTAAAGGTTATTTGAACGAGCAAGCTGTTAATATGGAAGATTTTATTTTAAAGCCAAAACAAATAGCTGAAATCATTGCTTTAATTGATGATGGAAAAGTAAGTAGCTCTGCTGCGCAAAAAGTATTTTTATCAATGGTAGAAAATACCCATGAAAGTGCTGAAAATATTGCAAAGCAACTGAACTTAATTCAAGAAAGTAATAGCGATGAATTACAAAAATGGATTGATGAAGCAATAGCTGCAAATCCTGCAAAAGTAGCTGAATACAAAGCGGGTAAACAGAGTTTGGTAGGCATGTTTATGGGCGATGTAATGAAATTGAGCAAAGGAAAAGCGGATCCTAAAATAGCCAGTAAATTAGTAAAAGAATCATTAGACAAACAATAACAAAAACATGAAAAACTTATTTTTTATTTTATTATTAAGCAGCTTTGTTGCCTGTGGCAATTCAATTAATAAAGACAATCCTGCTAAAAGTGGATTTGCGGTAACGGGTGTTATTAAAAATGCCAAAGGCAGCATCAATATTCAAGAAATTACCAACACCGGTTTATTGTTATTAGACAGTTCCGTGATTTTGGAAGACGGAACTTTTGAATTAAATGGAAAAGTGAGTCAGCAAACTTTTTGTATCATTCGTTTACCAAAAGGCGATATCATTACTATGATTGATAGCAATAGCAATATTGAGTTAAACATTGATGCTGATAATATTGACAATTATACAGTGAAAAATTCTGTAGAAAGCAACGACATCAAAAAACTCATGTCGATCAACGCCAATAGCTCAATGGAATTGCGTAAATTAGAGGAAAAGTACGGAGCAATTTATGGCAAAGAAATGCCTCCTTTAGCTGATCAAGAAAGAATCAGAAAAGAGTTTGATAGCATTACCAGAAACAATGAAGTTCAATTGAGAAATGCAACGGAGAAAATGAATAACATTGTACCATTTTTTGCAGCAAATTTTATGATGCCAGAAGCAGATTTTGCATTTTTAAATGCAATTGATAAAAAATTATTTTCAAAATTTCAAAATTCTAAATATGCTTTGGTATTACATAACAGAGTACAAAGTATGGAAAATACTGCTGCAGGAAGTTTAGCTCCAGAAATCAAACTAAATGATCCATATGGAAAAGAATTTGCTTTAAGCAGTTTGCGTGGTAAAATTGTAATGATTGATTTTTGGGCAAGCTGGTGCGGGCCATGCAGAAAAGACAATCCAAGAGTGGTAGCAATGTATAATAAATACCACGACAAAGGTTTTGAAATATTAGGAGTAAGTTTAGATAATAACCGTGAAAAATGGGTAGCTGCCATTAATGCCGACAAACTAACTTGGTATCATGTAAGCGATTTATTACAATGGAATACGCCTTTATTGAAAATCTATAATTTTGAATCAATTCCCCATACTGTACTAATAGATAAAGAAGGAAAAATTATTGCAACCAAACTTCGCGGTGATGCTTTGGACGCTAAAATGAAGGAAATATTTGGATATTAGTTGTCAGTTGTTGGTTGACAGTTGATGGATAAAATCAATTTAACAATCAAAAATTTAATTAAAACGGGCAAAACTAATTACCAATTTCTATCAACTAACAACTATCAACTAATAAACTATGAAAAAAGTAGAAATACACACCGACAAAGGTGTAATGAAGATTGAATTATTTGAGCAAGATGCTCCAAACACCGTAGCTAACTTTTTAAAATTAGCAGAACAAGGTTATTATAATGGCGTTACTTTTCATAGAGTAATTCCTGATTTTGTAATTCAAGGTGGCGATCCAACTGGAACCGGTGCTGGTGGCCCTGGTTACAATATTGATTGTGAGTTAACAGGTGGAAACCAATACCACGATAGAGGCGTTTTATCAATGGCTCACGCAGGAAGAAACACAGGTGGCTCACAGTTTTTTGTTTGCCATAGCAGAAACAATACTGCGCATTTAGACAGAAACCACACTTGCTTTGGTAAAGTGGTAGAAGGTTTAGAAGTGATTGATGCCATTCGTCAGGGTGATGTGATGAATAAGGTAATTGTGATAGAAGAATAATATAAATTTTTAAATAGAATCAGGTCGTTTCAATTATTTGATTCGACCTTTTTTGTTGAAATGGGATTATTAATTCCATCCTATAAAAACTTTTTGAATAAAGTTAAATATACAGTATATTCGAACATTATAAAAAATAAAATTATGAGTTTACAAGATCAAATAAATAGCGATATTATAGTTGCCATGAAGGCAAAAGATGAAATTAGTTTAAGAACATTACGCGCTGTAAAAAGCTCTTTATTAATAGCGGCAAGCGAAAAAGGTGCAAGTCAAGATGGTAAATTAAGTGATGAAGTAGCTTTAAAAACTTTTCAAAAACTAGCCAAACAACGCAAGGAAAGTTTAGATATATTTTTGCAAAATGGAAGAGCAGAATTAGCCGAAAAAGAAAAAGAAGAGCTGATGGTTTTGGAGCGTTATTTACCAAAACAAATGGATGAAGCTGAAATAAAAGTAATATTGCAAAATATAGTTACAGAAGTAGGTGCTACAAGTTTAGCCGAAGTAGGTAAAATAATGCCTTTAGCCATGAAAGTATTGGCAGGAAAAGCCGATGGGAAAACCATTCAAGCAGTATTGAAAGAAATTTTTAATTAAAGATAGTAGGGGATGACAGAAAACGAAAAAAGAATTGCCAAGGCATTTGAGAAAAAAGATTGGCCAGTAATTAAAACTACTGATAGCTGGGCTACTTTTAAAATAATGGCCGAGTTTGTAGAAGGCTTTGAGAAAATGAGTAAAATAGGTCCTTGCGTATCTGTATTTGGATCGGCAAGAACTAAAAACGACAGTAAATATTATTTATTAGCAGAAGAAATAGCTGCAAAATTAGTAGCTGCAGGTTTTGGAGTAATTACTGGTGGTGGCCCGGGAATTATGGAAGCCGGAAATAAAGGTGCTTTTGAAGCCGGTGGAATATCGGTTGGTTTAAATATTGAACTACCTTTTGAACAGTTTAATAATAGATACATTGATAGGAATAAAAGCATCAACTTTGATTATTTCTTTGTGCGTAAAGTAATGTTTATGAAGTATGCACAAGGTTTTGTAGCCATGCCAGGCGGTTTTGGAACCATGGACGAATTGTTTGAAGC
>CANGPW010000100.1 GCA_947456185.1 Bacteroidota bacterium
GATGAGGACCGTGAAGGAGAAGCCATCAGTTGGCATTTAAGCGAAGTGCTTAAATTAGATATTAAGAAAACCAAAAGAATTGTTTTTCATGAAATTACCAAACCTGCCATATTAAAAGCTGTTGCAAATCCTCGTTTAATTGATAAAAACATGGTAGATGCGCAACAAGCGCGTAGGGTTTTAGATAGATTAGTAGGTTTTGAATTAAGTCCAGTTTTATGGAAAAAAGTTCGTCCAAGTTTATCAGCTGGTAGGGTACAATCGGTAGCAGTTAAATTAATAGTAGAACGCGAACGTGAAATCAATAACTTTAATTCCAATTCGGCATTTAAAATTACCGCTAAGTTTAACGTTGGTGGCAAACAAATGGATGCTGAATTACCAAAACGTTTTGAAACAGAAGCAGAGGCAATGGCATTTTTAGAAAAATGTAAAAATGCTACTTTTAACATCAAAAATTTAGAGGTAAAACCTGCAGAAAAAAGTCCGGCAGCACCATTTACCACTTCTACTTTACAGCAAGAAGCAAGTAGAAAATTAGGATTTGGTGTAACCATGACCATGAGCGTGGCTCAAAAATTATATGAACACGGTTTCATAACTTACATGCGAACCGATTCGGTAAATTTAAGTGAAACTGCCATTCAAAATGCAAAGGAGAATATTATCAATAGCTATGGCGATAAATATTCAAATCCAAGAAAATATACTACCAAAAGTGATTCTGCACAAGAAGCGCATGAGGCCATTCGTCCTACTTATTTTGAAAAAAATGAAATAGATGGAACAGCCCAAGAAAAGCGTTTATACGATTTGATTTGGAAACGTGCCATTGCTTCGCAAATGAGTAAAGCGCAAATTGAAAGAACCATTGCTACTGTTTCTATTTCTTCTATGAACGAAACATTTACCGCAACTGGTGAAGTATTGAAATTTGATGGTTTTTTAAAGGTATATTTAGAAAGCACCGATGATGAAAGTGATGATGAAAACAGTAAAATGTTACCACCTTTAAAAGTGGGCGAAAATTTAAGCTTAATAAACATAGATGCTACTGAACGTTTTACTCGTCCTGCACCTAGATACACTGAAGCTAGTTTGGTGAAAAAGTTAGAAGAGTTAGGAATTGGCCGACCAAGTACTTATGCGCCAACCATTGGAACAGTTCAAAAACGTGGTTACGTAGTTAAAGAAGACAGAGAAGGAAAAGAAAGAAACTTTACCGTTTTATTCTTTGAAAATAACAATATTTCAAGAAGTGTAAAATCAGAAAAGTTTGGAAGCGAAAAATCTAAATTATTCCCTAGTGATATTGGAATGGTGGTGACTGATTTTTTAGCCAAACATTTTGAAAATATCATGGATTATGGATTTACTGCTAGCGTAGAAGAGGAGTTTGATAAAATTGCCCGTGGGCAATTGGTTTGGAATAACATGATCGCCAAATTCTATACTCCTTTTCATAAAGAAGTAGTAGAAACAAGCGAAAATGCAGAACGCCAAAATGCAGTAAGAATAATAGGTGTAGATCCCGAAAGTGGTAAACCTGTTAGTGTAAAAGTAGGAAAATATGGTCCTTATGCACAAATAGGCGAAAACAGTGACGATGAAAATCCTGAAAAACCCCGTTATGCAAGTTTAAGAAGCGGACAATTAATAGAAACCATTACCTTGGATGAAGCCATGGATTTGTTTAAATTACCCCGTGTAATTGGCCAGTATGAAGACAAAGATATGAAAGCTGCCATTGGCCGTTTTGGGCCATACATTGTTCATAGCAGTGTATTTACCACCATTCCAAAAACCGATGACGTATTTACCATTACTGCGGAAAGAGCCATTGAATTAATAGAAGAAAAACGCTTAAAAGATGCCAATAAATTAATTAAAGTTTTTGAAGAAGACGAAAACTTGAAATTATTAAATGGCCGTTGGGGTCCGTATTTAGCTTATGGAAAAGACAATTATAAATTGCCAAAAGGATCCGATGCTACTATTTTAACATTTGAAGAATGTATCAAGTTAGTTAAAATTCCAAGTGCTACCAGTAAAGTTGCTGCCAATAAAAAAGTAGCCAAAAAAGTAGCTGTAAAAAAAGTAGCAGCAAAAAAAGCAGCCAAAAAAGTTGCAAAGAAAGTAGCGAAGAAGTAATATTAACCATAAGTTCGCAATTATGAGCAACCGTCATTGCGATCAACCGTCATTGCGAGGAACGAAGCAATCTCACAGAGGAAAAAAGATTGCTTCGTTCCTCGCAATGACGATAAATATTATCAAAAAAGCCATTCGAATTTAGAACGGCTTTTTTGTTTCAACTTAGTTTCAACTATCAGTAAAGTTAGCGAATTGCGCTACGGATTTTAAATGAAAGGTAGTTTCCGATAGATATCGGAATCTCACTCATTTTAAACACGTAGTTGCCCAGCAATGGCTCTGCATCAGACTATGCATAGTAGTGCGGAAACGTCCGCGAAATCTGCGAAATCAGCGGGAAAATTTAGTTGCAATTGAAAGAGGACTGTGTCAGTTTACCAACTGATGCTTGAAGCATGAAGAATAATGGTATTTTTTTTGCCCATTGCCTCCTTCGACTCCGCTCAGGATGACAAATTATTAATTCCCAATTCAAAATTTAAAACCCAACATTCAACATCCCATTAAGCCATTACCGTAATTATTTCTTTTAAATTAGTACTAAACCTAGGCGAAAGACGCTCTTGTTTCATTTTCCAAGTTCTACCCAAATCGTGCCGAGCAAGCTTTACTTTCTGGTTTCCCATATTCCTGTTTAGTTTGTCCATGGCAGTCATTAACACTGCATGTTTTGGATTGCTATTTGCAAAAAGTGAAAACTGTTTTTTGCTTTCGGGAGTAATATCCATTACCACCACACCGGCCTTTTTATAGTAATAATTATCCTTATAAATTTTAGCCAAACCTGCCAAAGCAAACTCCGCTATTTCAATACTTGAATTGGTAGGAAAAGGTGTTTTTATAATAATATTTTGGCTGTATTGTGGCAAGTCTTTTCGGTGTCCGTTGGTGTGCAAAAAAATCATAATGGCATTGCAACAGCTTTTTTGCTTACGCAATTTTTCACCACAAATGCTGGCAAAAGTTGAGACACGTTCTTGCAAAATGCTTAACTCTTTATAATTGTGATCGAATGAACGAGTAGTAGCAATATTTTGTTTGGGTGCGCCCGTAGCAAGCATACTTAATGTGGGTTTTCCTTCTAGTTCGTGCTTTAAACGAAGCTCTACAATGCTCATTTTCTTTTTTACCCAATCATCGTTTAATTGTGTAAAATCAAAAGCAGTTTTAACACCTATATTTCTTAATCGTTGCGATAGCCTTCGGCCAATTCCCCACACATCTTCAATAGCCAACCATTTGAGTGCTTTGATGCGTTTTTCATCGGTGTCAATAATGTGTATTCCATTGGTGCGTTCAGGAAATTTCTTTGCAATTCTATTGGCAGCTTTTGCCAAAGTTTTGGTAGGAGCAAATCCCAAACTAATAGGTATTCCGGTGCTTTTTGAAACCACCCGTTTTATTTTCAAAGCTTCTTCATCTAACTTAATATAGTCACATTTATCAAACTGCAGAAAAGCTTCATCAATGCTGTAAACCTCTATTTCGGGCGCAAATTGCGAAAGCAAATTCATGACTCTTGCGCTCATATCACCATACAAAGCATAGTTTGATGAAAATACTTGAATATTATTTTTGGTAAATAGTTCTTCGTATTGATAAGCCACTGCGCCCATAGGAATTCCAAAGGCTTTAGCTTCGTTGCTACGCGCAATTACACAGCCATCGTTGTTCGATAAAACTACAATGGGTTTTCCGTTCAAATCAGGTCTAAAAACCCTTTCGCATGAAGCGTAAAAATTATTGCAATCAACTAGCGCAAACATGATTTAGAAAGACTTTATAACATGAACCACCATTCCCCAAACTATAAAATCATTGTCGGCAGTTACTTTAATGGGTTTGTACGAATCGTTTTCGGGAATTAGCCAAATACAATCTTTGTCGAGTTTTATGCGTTTTACGGTAAATTCTCCATCAATATAGCACACCGCTATTTTGCCATCTTTGGGCTCCAAGCTTTTATCTATAATTAACAAATCGCCATTGTCAATGCCCGCATTTTTCATGGAATTTCCTTTTACTCTACCGTAAAAAGTAGCCGAAGGATTTTTAATAAATTCTTTGTTTAAATCAATCGTAGCATCTATAAAATCATCGGCAGGCGAAGGAAAACCAGCACTGATACCTTTTTCTACATAAGGCAGCGATAGTTCCATTTCGGTTAACGATGAAAAAAAATCGATGGTTTTACTCGTAAAGATTGGAGGTGTTTTCACAAAGAGAAATTTATTCCCCAAAGATAAAATTATAAATTCAGATTGGTGAAAATTTTAGTGAAAAAAAATGTAAAATGAACAGCAATAGGGGAGAAGATTTTTTTATGTTTTTTTGAGTTTAATTAAACTCATCCCAACTTTCCCAACTCCGAATAGAAATCCCCACAAAAAAAGTTTGAGGTAAATAATCGTAAGCTACATTTAATAATAATCGCCTGTATATTGGAATAAAAGTACCAATGGTAAAAGTGGGTAAAATTTTTGTTTCTGCATCATCTACAAACCAAAATTTAGTAATGGTATCTGCTGCATAATATTCTTTGTAAACCTTTTTTCTGGTAATACCCAAACCTATATAAAGTGGTATTTTATGCGTAATAGCAATGGCAAAGGAGGGAACAATTGCAAAGGAATAAGCAGTACTGGTTTTTCCTGTAAGTAAATCTTTTGCTTTTGCATTTTTAAAAAGGTCTAGCTCTCCTGTTTCCCCATCTTGAGTTGGAGCCAACAAATCTTTAATGCCAAATCGGTAACTTAAAGCCATACCAAAACTTCTATAAAACACATGATTTCCGCCAAACATGAATTGGTTGTGTGGCAATACGCCCATGCCAAAAGCATTGTAATTAATGGTGTTTTTTAGCTTTATTTTTTGCGCCTGCAGCGAAATAAAACAACAGAAGAAGATGATGAAAGCAATTATTTTTTTCATAAATGCGATAATAAAGTTTTTTAGGAAAAATTACACACTAAATTTGCAGCCACATGCGAGTAGATATTATTACCTTACATCCAGCTTTAATTGAAGAAGTTTTTAAACATTCCATGATGAAGCGTGCCATTCAAAAAGAATTGGTGGAAGTGCATTTGCATAACCTTCGAGAATTTGGTTTTGGCAAACATAAACAAGCCGATGATTATGCTTTTGGCGGTGGTGCAGGCATGGTAATGATGATTGAACCCATTGACAATTGCATGGAGAAGCTAAAAGCAGAACGCACATACGATGAAATAATTTACATGAGTCCTGATGGAGAAGAATTTTGCCAGCCAATGGCCAATCAATTATCGAGCTTAAAAAACATCATTATTCTTTGTGGACATTACAAAGGAATTGATGAAAGAATCAGGCAATATTTAGTTACCAAAGAAATTTCGATAGGCAATTATGTTTTAACAGGAGGTGAGTTAGCAGCGGCAGTTGTGGTAGATGCCATTGTGAGATTAATTCCAGGAGTTTTGAACGATTCACAATCGGCATTAAGCGACTCATTTCAGGACGATTTAATCAGTCCGCCAGTTTATACAAAACCATTTGAATACAAAGGTTGGGCTGTTCCCGAGATACTTTTAAGTGGCCATCAAGCCAAAATTGAAGATTGGAAAATGGAACAATCTTTAGAACGTACCAAACAACGCAGACCTAATTTACTTAAATAGTGCAAGTTGAGTGATAATAAAAAATATTTATAAAACTTTTAGAAATATATTTGGATTTTTAGAAAATAGCCTTACTTTCGCAGTCCAATTTTTTGACCAGAATAGTTATGAATTTTACAGAAGCAATAAAATTAGTTGAATCAGAATTTACAGAAGGAAAAACTTTTCCTAAGTTTAAAGCTGGTGATACTATCAACGTATATTACAAAATTAGAGAAGGCGTTAAAGAACGCATTCAGCAATATCAAGGTGTTTGTTTACAACGCAGAAACAGCAGCATTGCAGAAACATTTACAGTTCGTAAAATGTCAAACGGTGTTGGTGTTGAACGTATTTTTCCTTTATATAGCTTAAATATTGACAAAATAGAGGTGGTCAGCCGCGGAAAAGTTCGCAGGGCTCGTTTGTTCTACTTACGCGCTTTAACTGGTAAAGCTGCCAAAATTAAAGAAAAAAGAGGTTAGTTTTTTCATAGTTAAATTGAAAGCCCTGATTCAGCAATGGATTGGGGTTTTTTTTTCGAGAAATTAAATGAAATTACAAATAATATTTCAAAATAATTGTTTCGATGTTATTCATTTTTGGTTAGTTAATGGCAAGTAATTTTTGATAGCCAAGGAGATGCTTACAGCATGACATTTGTTTTGGTTTCATCGAAGGTCATTCCGTAGGAATCTTCTTAAAATACTAGCATCATTCCATTAACAATATAACTTTATAAAGCGATGAAGATATTTACTTATAATAAAAATGCAATATAAAATAAGAAACTAAATTTAAATCAAAATATTTAACTTCCCAAAGTTTATGACAAAAGAAATTTCAAAAACGTATTCACCACAATCAATTGAAGATAAGTGGTATAGTTACTGGTTAAGTAACAAATATTTTCACGCTACTCCCGATGAGCGTGAACCATATTCCATTGTAATTCCACCACCAAACGTTACGGGCGTATTACACATGGGCCACATGTTGAATAATACCATTCAAGATGTATTGACGCGTAGGGCGCGCATGCAAGGAAAAAATGCATGTTGGGTTCCCGGAACCGACCATGCTAGCATTGCTACAGAAGCCAAA
>CANGPW010000101.1 GCA_947456185.1 Bacteroidota bacterium
AAAATGAAAAGGCACTTACAAAAGCAATGAAAACACTACCGATTTAACAAGTTAGTTGCTAAAAACAGTTACCGTAAACGTTCTTGAAAGTAAGTATGACCGTAAAGTTTCCTATGAAATGGCGAACGTTTTTGAAGACAGTGGCGAAGGGTGGTTTTTTGAGTAGCCGGCTGGAGCGATGGAAGCTGCTCAAAAAGTTGCCCTAGAGCCACTGGCAAGCGCGGTGGGTGTGGCGGCTTTTTTACATAATGTTATTATAGTGCATCCGTAATTTTCATTTGGAGTAGGGTGTTTCTTTATGCACTATAATGCCACATTATGTAACTAAGCTTGGGAAAAAAAATTACTGGCGCAAGTTGCGAAGCGTAGGTGTTTTTTCTAAAAACTGTGCCAGTAATTTTTTTTGGAGCGTTGGCAAAGGAGTGGCAATTGAAATGTAAAACTTTCTTTTAGCACCAGATTACTATCGTTTTTATTTGAAATTTAATTAGTTGAATAATTCAAATGGTTTGTTTATTGAATATTTTTTAAGATTTATTGTTTTGATAAAAATTGTACAATTTAGTTTAATTTTAAAAAAATACATATCTTTGTAACATATTTTGAATTTGAAAATAGTTTACTTAACCTTATAATTTAAAAAATGATGGAAACAACAACAGGATTAGTAATAAAAGGATTGCGAGAAAAATATGGATATACACAAGATAAAGTCGCAGAGTATTTAGGAATAAAAAGAGAAATGATTAGTTTTTATGAAAATGAAGGTAGGGAAATACCACTTGAGGTTTTAGAAAAATTATCTGATTTATTTGGGATTGAATTAGAAGCTTTTTTTGTTGATAATGTTGATGAAGCATTAGCCGAAGTTGTTTTTGCATTTAGAAAAGATGATTTTGAAAGCGATGATATGGAGAACATGGCCGCTTTTGGTAAGATTGTTAAAAATTATTTAAAGATTAATAATTTATATGGTAGCATTTAATGATAAAATACTAGAGGTGCGCGCCAATAAATTTAGGCGATTGTATGGCATTAGTGATGATGCCCCGATAGATTTTGAAAAGCTTTTAAGAATATTAGATCTTTTAACAGTTTATCGTCCGTTGAATGGAGATTTTTCTGGAATGGCATTGAAAACTAAAAATAATAATTTCATGTTAGTTAATACTAAAAATTCTGTTGGAAGGCAGCATTTTACCATTGGTCATGAATTATATCATCTTTTTGTACAAGAAGTTTTTAGTTTTCAAATGTGTAAGGCAGGAAAGTTTGATAAGAAGGACAGAGAAGAATATAATGCTGATATTTTTAGTTCTTATTTATTGATGCCTGAAGCTGGAATAATTAAGCAAATACCTGAAACTGAATTGGCGTGGGGTGGTGAAATATCACTTGCAACCATTATTAAATTAGAACAATTTTTTGGGGTTTCTAGATCTGCAATATTAATTCGATTAGATAAAATTGGATTATTACGTTCCGATTATTCAAGGTATAATAAAGAAGTAAAGAAAAGTGCAATAGAACATGGGTATTCTGTGAAGCTCTATGAAGCAACAAACGATGCAAGTGTAGTAGGGAACTATGGTATTAAAGCAAAAGAGTTGTTTGATAAAGAAAAGATTTCTGAAAGTCACTATCTGTCATTAATGTTTGACATAGGCATTGATGTAGATAATTTAAATGTTAAAGAGGATGACAAAGAAATCTAGTGAACCAAAAATATTATTAGATTGTGATGTTATAATTCATTTCATCAAAGCTGGTAAACAATTGCTTTTGCCTAAAATTTATCCTGGAAGATTTGTAATTCTTGATAAAATTTATGATGAATTGATGACAAGACCAAGTAATAGAATTCCTGTTGGGAATTTCATTGCTTATACAAAAATTGAAATAATTCCAATGCCGAAAAACATTGAAATTATAAAGGAGTATGCGATACTCAAAAAGACTAAAGGAGATGGGGAATCTGCGTGCATGGCAGTGGCAAGACATACAAGTGATTATATAGCAAGTAGTAATTTAAAAGATATAAGGATTTATTGTGAAACGCATAATATTGTTTATTTGACCACTATGGATATCCTTTTAGAAGCTTTTAAATTGAAAATAATGAATGAAGAAGAATGTGATGTTTTTATTAAAGATGTGAAATCAAAAGACAGCATTCTTATTCATACTATTGATAGTATTGTTGCTTATGAAAAAATAAAAAAATAACCGAAGCAAACTGGAATAGCGCTTCGGTCAGTTGAAATTTAAAGTTGGTAGCTAGTAATTTCTTCTGCAAAAGTAATAGAATTCTTTTTATTACCTAATTATTCCTTGGGTTTTTAATCAAACGCCTCAGTGTTAAATTGTTTGATTGTATTAAATCTGAAAGCCATGGCAAAAAATGGTACGCCCGGAGATGGTCATCGTAATGGTGCCGTAAAAGGAAGAAGTCAGACTTATAATCCAAAAATCGAACAGTACGTTAAGCGAGATACTAGTACAGGTCGTTTTATGGATGTTAAGCAAGACGGAACCTCATTTAAAGGAGTTCGCAAAGAGAAGTAAAATTCCTTTGTTGTGAGTAATTAGGTGTGTATCAGCTATAAAAAGGTGCTGCACTTTTGTTTAACCAAAAAATAGAATTCTTATGAGTAACAACATTACCCAGAGATTTCAACCTAGCCCAAAAGCGACTGTTTGCTTCAAAAATAGCTGTGTTACAGTTTATGATGAAGTTGCCAATGTAGTTAGTGTAATTGCAGTTGCCGCTACATTGATTATAACAGTTTCTTTGTTTGTTAAAGCGTTGAAATAAATTTAATAGGCAAGCTTACTTTTGAGCTTGCCTATTTTTATGTCAAAAAGGAGATAGTATTGAATCCCGTTGATGTTGAGATCCTTATATTGCTTTATTTTATTTCTTCCCTTTCTTCTCCTTAACAAACAATCCAGCGGTATATTTTTCATACAACTCAAATAAAAACTCCATGCGTTTTGCTTCGCTGGTGAAGGCTTGTTTGCTGTAGGCTGCATCCACGGCTTTGTCTAATTCATTATGGGCTTTTACTAAAGCTGGTGGCATGGTTAAGGGATTGTATAAATCTGCTAATGAACTAGTTGGGAAAGAAACTCTAACATCTAAAACATTTTGTGCTTTTTCTTCAATCGTTTTTGTTTGTTTTTCAGAAGGATTTTCTGGCCAAGGATAGTTGTTGTAAACAATATCTTTTGAGTATCTGAAATCACTTTTCAATCTACCACAAGTTGTTTTTACCCATGCCATGTGCATTATTGACATTAAAACACCAAAATGAAATAAATTCCCATTCGGCATAATTAAGTTTCCATTAGTTGAAATTGTATTTTTATCAATAAAACCCATAGGTATATATTTTCTACTTTCAGAGGATACTACTGGAATTACCAAACAATTATCAGGATTGTTTGTTTCACGAAATTGAGTAGGAGTTAGGTTTTGCATACCTTTATCCGTGCTTTTCAATCTGTCTGCTTTAACACGATTTACTCTTTCCATTACCAAAGGCATTTTTCTTAATTCATCTGGTGGGCAATCAACTAACCAAAGACAATATCTCTTTCTGTTATTAATAAATTCATCAGCACCAATTAATAATTTTATCCATTTTTTTGCGTTTGGTTCATTGCTTTCTAAATAATTTAAATCTTCTTTTTCAATAATTAAACCTTCGCTTTTGGCATAATAATTTCCTTTGATAATTTCAGGTACTTTACAAATTGGTTTTCTCTTTTTTTCAACCAAGATATCTATTGCATCAACTAAATAAGCATTAATATTTTTTGCTAATATTTCGAGTGGTGCACCTTTTATATCTTCATATTCAAATATTTTTTTTTGATTGGTGTCAAAGTTTGCAAATCCGACTATCACACAGAAAACAGCAGCATTTCCTTTGGCTTCATTGCTCCATCTAAATGTTTGATGAGCAAAGTGAATTTTAATTTTGTATTTATTCTGTAAAAGTCCCCAAAGTAAATTTGTCTGTTCGCCTTGAACAATTGAATTTGTAGAAACGAAAGCAACTTTTATTTTTGTGTTTTGAATAAATTTCGCACTTTTAATATACCAACCAGTTACATAATCAAGTGTTCCACCACCTGCAATATTCTCAAATTCTTTTACAATTTGGTCACGTTGGTTTTGTTTCATTATGTTAGAACCAATAAAAGGTGGATTTCCAATTATGAAAGAAAGTTCATTTTTAGTCACTACTTCTTCCCAATTTATTTCTAAAGCATCACCATGCACAATTTTAGCTGACTTTTTCAAAGGTAAACGTGCAAAATATTGTCCAAATTCATTGCTTATTTGCATGTTCATTTGGTGGTCAATTAACCACATGGCTACTTCGGCTATTCTTGCAGGAAATTCTTCGTATTCAATACCACACATCATGTCAACATCGAGCCAAATGATATCGCTAACATCTAAAACTCCTTGCCCTGATTTGTAGGTAGCTCTTAACACTTCTAATTCTAACAAACGTAATTCACGATAGGTAATTACTAAGAAGTTACCACAACCACAAGCTGGATCTAAGAATTTGAGTAGACTGATTTTTTTATGGAATTCGGGTAATTTGTTTTTATTGCCTTTTAAACTTTCAAATTCAGCCCACAGTTCATCTAAAAACAAGGGTTTAATTAATTTTAAGATATTGCTTTCGCTGGTATAATGTGCTCCTAAGTTTCTGCGTTCTTTAGGGTTCATTACACTTTGAAACATGGAACCAAAAATAGCCGGTGAAATTTTACTCCAATCGATGTAACAACAATCTAATAACGCTTGACGCATTTTACTATCAAAACTTGCCATGGGTAAAATTTCTTCAAACAATTTTCCATTCACATACGGAAAATCGTTTAACTGCTCGTCTAAATTCTTGAATCGCTTATCTTTTGCCGTATTTAATACCTGGAACAATTCTTGAACTTTTGAAGCTAAATCACTTCCGTCTTCAGCGGTTCTGTTTTCTATGTAATCTTGAAACTGTTGTTTTTCAAAAATGGTCGTATCTTCTGCAAACAAACAGAATAAAATACGAACCAAATACACTTCTAAAGGATGTCCTTCATAACCAATTTCTTCTAATCGGTCATGGAGTTTTCCCATTAATTCCGCAGCTTTGATATTGGCTGGATCTTGTTCCTTAAAGGTCTTTTTTTGATAGCCTAATAAATAACCAAAACTTTGCACGTTTTGAATTAATTCATCAATAGTAAATTCTAAAGTGGTTTGTTCTTCAGTATCGTACAATCTGAAAATATGGAAATCGCATACCAAAACGTATTTTGGGAGTTCGTTTTGTTTTAGTCCATGGGTATAATCAATAGCTTGTTGAAAGGCTTTGTCTAGGTTTTTACCACGGCTTTTCATTTCTATCAAAATAGTACCTTTCCAAAGCAAATCGATATACCCATCGGCATCCGAAAGTTTCTTTACTCGGTGTTCAAAGGTTCCAATTTTTTTTCGAGTGATACCAAAGACATCAAAAAAAGCATCTAAAAATGGTTTAGCATCTGCTTCTTCATTAGTAGTGTCTTTCCATTCTTTGGTAAATTTAACTGCTCTGTCTTTTATTTCGTTCCAGCTTAATGCCATTTAATGTTTGTTTAATTGTAAAGCCTTATACCAATAGTAAAAAGCTTCTGGGTTGTTCTTTTTTAACTTGCTTATTTTGTTGTATTGTTGGTTTTCAATTAGCCAATCTTTTGTTTCTAATGGGTTTTTAAACTTTTCGATTTTTATTTCCTTTTCGGATTGTATTAGTTTGGTTAGGTAAGCGACTTTAGCTGCTGCTATTATTGCCTCTTCAATGGTGAACTTATCTATGGTAAAGTTGGTAAAGTTTTTTACACCAAGTTGTAATTGTTTGAAATCTTCGGATTTATCTTCTCTTTCTGCTAAAGTATAGCATGTATGCCACGTATCGTTTAATACTTCTTTTGCTGTAATGTCTAATTTTCGGAAACCGATTTCTTCGTGAACCACTTTGTTGTAGCTGTTTTTTACTACTGTTATATCAGTTATGTTGTCGAATAGAAATGCAATATCGTATAATTGTTTTATGATTTCTACTGGGCGGTTTTTACTGAATAGTATTCCCGTAGTCTTGGGCGCGAATGCTGTCAGTTTATCTCCTAAAATGGCATCAAAAGTTGGCATTGTAATCATCGTTTCTTCTCCTGAAGTTGATAACCAAGCATGTTTTATTGGTAGTTTTATAACTTCCGGGTATGGGTTTGCCGTATAGAGTAGGTCTAAAAGGATTGGTTCTATATTTCCATCTACAACGCTTTTATAATAAGTTTTGAAATGGCCTATAGGCGCATCGGGTGTATGTTTACGGTTGTTGTCGTCTTCCCAATCAAGAAAGATTTTATCGTCCACTATTTTTTGTAAAACTGCGGTTATTTCTTTTTCAGAATGTTCTGTTATAATGTCGATGTCGATTGAAAATCGTTTTGGTTTTTCGGTTGCTAATACTAAAGCCGTACCGCCTTTGAATATAAAGTTTAAACCGTTTATTTGTAATTGTTCCAATAGTTTTAGTGCCCAAATTACTTTTTCAATTAATTTGGCATCGACCTGTTTTCCTAACTTGTTTTTTAAGTTGAAAATCCAATCTATTGTATAGGTTTCTTTGTTTATCATATT
>CANGPW010000102.1 GCA_947456185.1 Bacteroidota bacterium
AAGATTTTAGTTTAAAAATTGGTGATGAATTAATAGCCGTTGATCCAAGATATTTTAGACCAACAGAAGTGGAGTTATTAATTGGTGATGCTACAAAAAGCCAAACAAAATTAGGTTGGAAACCAAAATACGATTTACAAGCATTGGTTACCGATATGATGGAAAGCGATTTAAAATTAATGAAAAAAGAACGTTTCTTAAAACAAGCGGGTCACCATACTTTTAATAATTTTGAATAAATAATTCCTATTGGAATAAAATGAATATATCTGATAAAATATATATAGCTGGTTCAAACGGAATGGTTGGCTCTGCTGTAGTTAGAAAATTACAAGCCGAAGGTTTTACCAATTTAATTACCAAATCATCAAAAGAATTAAACCTAACCAATCAAACGGAAGTTGCTCTTTTTTTTGAAAAGGAGCAGCCAGATTATGTTTTTATGGCTGCCGCAAAAGTGGGTGGAATATTGGCAAATAATACATTCAGAGCTCAGTTTTTATATGAGAATTTGATGATTCAAAACAATGTAATTCATCAAAGTTATGTGAATAATGTGAAGAAGTTAATGTTTTTTGGCTCAAGTTGCATTTACCCCAAATTAGCTCCTCAGCCACTAAAAGAAGAATATTTATTAACCAATGTTTTAGAAGAAACGAACGAACCTTATGCCATTGCAAAAATTGCTGGAATAAAAATGTGTGAGGCATACAGAAGTCAATATAATTGTAACTTTATATCGGTAATGCCTACCAATTTATATGGTTATAACGACAATTATCATCCTGAAAATAGCCATGTTTTACCCGCATTAATTAGAAGAATTCATGAAGCTAAAACACAAAATTCACCTGATGTAACAATTTGGGGAACAGGAAATCCACTTAGAGAATTCTTGTTTGTAGATGATTTGGCTGATGCTGCATTTATGTTAATGCAAAACTATAATGAGAGCCAATTTTTAAATATTGGAAGTGGAAAAGATATATCGATAAAAGACTTAGCCATTACTATAAAAAATATTTTGAATTATGAGGGTTCAATAAAATTTGATACATCAAAACCTGATGGAACCCCAAGAAAATTAATGGATGTAAGCAAAATAAATTCATTAGGGTGGAATTCAAAAATTGACTTAGCACAAGGAATTGGCATAGCTTATAACGACTTTTTGAAAAGAGAAATACAATAAAAAAGAATAGATTAAAGCTTTTAATCAAATCTTGTCATAGCTAAATTTTTAAAATTAAAGCTCCGTAATTAAAACTGATTAGTACTTAGCATAACCAAAGTACAGGCTTCTATGGCTTCTATATTGTTTTTTAACAATAAATTTTCAAATTCATTGTTTTCTGTTCCTGGATTAAAAATGACTCTTTTAGGATTTAAATGTATAATTTTATTATAATAATCAGGCTGGTTTTGTGGGCCAATGTATAAGGTTATTGTATCAAAATCCTTGTTTTCAGGCCAATCAGTTTGAATTTGAGTATCACCAATATTACCTTTTTTTAAACCAAAAGCATAAACTTCATGCTTATAATCTTTCAGCATTTCCGTTGCTTTAAAAGCATATCTGTCTGAATTTGGAGAGGCTCCAACAATTAAAGTTTTTTTCATTTTCAAAAATAGCAATCCTTATCTTCATTTTGTTATTTTTGTACAATATATTTATTGCAAAATTGCAACATACTAAAAACATAAAATTCATTAATGAAAATAAGTTATAATTGGTTAAAAGACATCATTAACATTAATTCTACCCCAGGTGAAATAAGCCAAATGCTTACTGGTTGCGGATTAGAAGTAGAACATTTAGAAAATTATCAAAGCATAAAAGGTGGTTTAGAAGGAATAGTTATTGGTTTTGTAAAAGAAAGAGAAAAACATCCAAATGCCGATAAATTAAGTGTATGTAAAGTTGATATTGGTACTGGCGAAGACAAACAAATAGTTTGCGGTGCTCCCAATGTAGCTGTTGGACAAAAAGTATTAGTAGCAACTATTGGAGCTACTTTATATCCAAGCAAAGGTGAGTCATTTAAAATTAGCAAATCAAAAATTAGAGGTGAAGTAAGTGAAGGAATGATTTGCGCTGAAGACGAAATTGGTTTAGGCGAAAGTCATGATGGAATTTTAATTTTACCCGAAAACTATGAAATTGGAAAACCCGCATCTACCTATTTTAAAGTTTATAACGATTTTGTATTTGAAATAGGCTTAACAGCCAACAGAGGTGATGCTGCTAGTCATTTGGGAACTGCCAGAGATTTGAGAGCAATTACGAAATTTGAAATTCGAAATTCGAAATTCGAAATACAAAATTCTGACTCAAAACCAATAGCTGTTTCAATAGAAGATTCTGAAGGTTGTAAGCGATATACTGGTTTAAGTATTTCAAATATTGAAGTAAAATCATCGCCAGAGTGGATGCAAAACAGGTTAAAAGCCATTGGAATAAATCCGATAAATAATATTGTAGATGCTACCAATTATGTGTTACATGAATTAGGACAGCCATTACATGCTTTTGATGCAGATAAAATTATTGGCAATAAAATAATTGTAAAAAAAGCAATTGAAGGAAGTAAATTTACTACACTTGATAAAGTAGAACGCGTTTTAAAAGGTTCCGAGTGCATGATATGTGATGCGGAAAAACCATTGGCTTTAGCAGGCGTATTTGGTGGATTGGATTCAGGAATTTCGGCTACAACAAAAAATATATTTTTAGAAAGTGCATACTTTGATGCGGCCACTATCAGAAAAGCGGCAAAAGGCCATGGATTAAGTACTGACGCAAGTTTTAGATTTGAACGAGGAACAGATCCAAACATTACCGCAGATGCTATCAAACGCCTGGCAAATTTAATTATAGAAATTGCTGGAGGCAATATAAGTTCAGCTATCGTTGATGTTTATCCAACAAAAATTAAAAACACAACAATTGATTTTTCATTGACAAAATCGAATGAATTAATAGGTAAAGAAATTGAAAAAAATAGAGTTGTTGAAATTCTAAAAGCATTAGACATTGAGATATTAGAAGATAAAGGTGAGATTTTAACAATTTCAATTCCACCCTATCGCTCCGATGTGACCAGACCAGCTGATGTTACAGAAGAAATTTTACGTATTTATGGATTAAATAATATTGAAATTGGAAATGATATCAAATCAACGATTTCGTATAATGAAACCGAAAATAAAGTGAAACTTAAAAACAATTTGGCTGATTATTTAAGCGCAAATGGTTTTAATGAAATAGCTACCAACACCTTAACAAAATCGGCCTATTACAGTGAAGAAGAATTGCAAAGTGCAGTAAAAATGTTAAATCCATTAAGCAGTGATTTAGATATAATGCGTTTAAATATGTTGCCTAATATTTTGGAAGCTTTGCAATATAATAACAACAGAAAATTGAGTAATTTAAAGTTTTTTGAGTTTGGAAAAACGTATTATAAAGGAGAAAAAACAGAAGCTAGTGGAATAAATTTATTGGAAAAATATGTTGAGCAAACGCACCTAATTTTAGCATTAACTGGAACTATTGAGAACGAAAGTTGGACTAACAATAACAAGCCCTCTAGCTATTTTATTTTAAAAGGATTTGTTCAAAATATATTTGCTAAAAGCAAAATAAATAAATTAGAATTTTTAAGCATTGAACACCATCAATATAATTTTGCAACAGCTGTATTTTATAATAAAAAACAAGTAGCTATTATTGGCGAAATAAATAAAAATTTAACCAATAAATTTGATTTAAACTTACAAGTTTTTTTTGCCGATATCAACATTGATTTATTAATGGAATTTAACAAAACAGAAAAATCATTTATTAAATCTGTACCAATATTTCCAACCGTTAGAAGAGATTTAGCATTATTAATTGACGAAGCAATCAACTATTCTCAATTAGAAAAAATAGCTTTAAAAACAGAAAGTAATTTAATAAAACAAGTAAATGTTTTTGATGTGTATAAAGGCGATAAAATAGAAAAAGGCAAAAAGAGTTATGCTTTAAGTTTTATGCTGCAAGATGAAAATAAAACATTAACTGATGAAGAAATAGATTCGGTAATGAATAAATTAATTAAGAACTTTGAGAAAGAAACAGGAGCTATTTTAAGAGGATAATTTAGAAAAAAAAAGAAAAATGGATTCAAATTCATTATTAATTTCAGAAATAAAACTAAAAGTTTTAAAGTTATTGAATCAAAATAAAAAATTGACCACTAGCAATATGGAGTTACAAAATGAGGTAAATGAGTTGCGAATGAATCTAGAAATTAAAAAAAATAAAATAGAACAATTAGAAGATAACAATAAAATTATTAAACTTGCGAGTGAAATACAAGTGTCGAATTCAGAAAAAAAGCAGTTAAAATCAGAATTAACTGACAAAATAAAACTAATAGATGATTGTATAAAAATGTTAGGCGAATAAAGAATAAACCTTAACAGATTGAACGAAATATCAATAAATATCAGTATAGCTGGGCGCAAATATCCGCTAACCATCGCTGCAAACGAGGAGCAAAATATTAGGGCTTTAAGTAAAATGATAAATGAAAAAATGCTAGCTTATGGCAAGCAATTTTCATTAAAAGATAACCAAGATGCATTAGCCATGTTTGCAATAGAACTAGCTACTGAATATCAAAAAATAAGTTTGCTTTTGGAAGCAAACGCGCAGCAAACAAGCAAAGAAATGCTTGAGTTACAAAAACTACTTGCTACGGTTCAACTGTAAAGAAATTTTTCTTCATTTAACTTAGTAACACTAGTAATAACTAGTTTACTGATTATTTTAAATTTAAAAAAGTTAAACCAAAAACAAATGGAAATTTATTTAGTAGTTATTATAGCTATGCTCACGTTTGGTGGTGGCGCGATTGTGATGTTTATAGTAAATAACAATTTACAAAAAAACAAAGCAAACACGCTATTGAAAGATGCTGAGTCACAAGCTGAAATTATCAAAAGGAAGAAAGAACTGGAAGCCAAAGAAAGGTTTTTACAGTTAAAATCAGACCATGAAAAAGATGTAAATCAACGTAATATCGCTGTAATTCAGAACGAAAATCGTTTGAAACAAATTGAAAATAGTTTGAAACAAAAAACAGATGCTGTAACTAAAAAGGATTCGGATTTAGATCAAGTAAAACAATCGTTAGAAAAGCAACAAGAAAATTTAAATGTAAAGCAACAAGAAGCTGATAAAGCTTTATTGAATCAACAAAAACAATTAGAAAAGATTGCTGGTTTATCAGCTGAAGAAGCTAAAATGCAATTGGTTGAAACATTAACTGAACAAGCTAAAACAGAAGCATTAAGTAGGGTTAAGGACATTGTAGACGAAGCTAAACTAACAGCAAACAAAGAAGCTAAAAAAATTATTTTAGGAACAATTCAACGCACAGCTGCTGAGCATGCAATAGAAAATGCAATTTCTGTATTTAATATTGAAAGTGATGAATTAAAAGGAAGAATAATTGGTAGAGAAGGAAGAAATATTAGGGCTTTAGAAGCTGCAACAGGTGTAGAATTTATAGTAGATGATACCCCAGAAGCAATTATTCTTTCATGTTTTGACCCAATTAGAAGAGAAATAGCTCGATTGGCTATTCATAGATTAGTTACAGATGGAAGAATTCACCCAGCGCGAATTGAAGAGGTAGTAGCAAAAACTAAAAAACAAATTGAAGACGAAATTGTAGAAATTGGTGAGCGTACTTGTATTGACTTAGGAATTCATGGTTTACATCCTGAATTAATAAGAATGGTTGGACGCATGAAATACAGAAGTAGTTACGGACAAAATTTATTAATGCACAGTAGAGAAGTAGCCAATTTATGTGCTACCATGGCTGCTGAATTAGGTTTAAATGTAAAATTGGCAAAACGTGCTGGATTATTACATGATATTGGAAAAGTGCCAGATGATGATGCTGAAACTCCACATGCTTTATTAGGTATGAAGCTAGCCGAAAAGTACAAAGAACATCCAGAAGTAGTGAATGCCATTGGAGCCCATCATGATGAAATAGAAATGACAAGTATTTTATCGCCAATAGTTCAAGCCTGTGATGCAATTAGCGGAGCTCGCCCAGGTGCTAGAAGAGAAGATACTGAAAACTACATGAAACGCTTAAAAACTTTAGAAGACATGGCGCTAAGTTTTAAAGGCGTTACTACTGCTTTTGCTATTCAGGCTGGTCGTGAGTTACGTGTGATGGTAGAAAGTGAAAAAGTAACAGATGAAGAGTCAGAAATGATTTCATTACAATTATCAAATAGAATTCAAACTGAAATGACTTATCCAGGTCAGATTAAAGTAACTGTAATCAGAGAGAGAAGAGCGGTTAATTA
>CANGPW010000103.1 GCA_947456185.1 Bacteroidota bacterium
AAATGAAAAAATCAAGCGTTGCATCTTTTTTTTTGAAAAAAATATAAAAATAAATTTTCACACATTATCAACATTGTTATGTTTTGCTGTAACAACATAGCTATCATTAAGTAAATAAAACTAGTTTAATGGCTTTATTTACAAATGATTGCACTGTGTATTGTGGTATATTAAAGGAATAATGTGCTTGCTCAAAAAAAGGAGTTCTATTTAGCAATAATTCTTCCATTTTTTTTTCAATTTCAGCCTTTTCAAGGCCTAAAAACATCGGTCTTTGCCTTTTTGAACTTAAAATTCTATCCACTAAAAGCCCAATTGTACCATTTAAATAAAAAGAAATTCCATTTTCATTAATCATATTCATGTTATTATTATAACATGGTGTACCACCACCGCAACTAATAATTACATGATTCATGACAATGGTTTTTAACAAATATTTATGTTCTAAATCTCTAAAATATTTTTCTCCTTTTACATGAAAAATTTCTTGAATACTAAGTTTTTCCTGTTGCTCTATAAATTTATCTAAATCAACAAAAGAATACTGCAAAGCATTGGCAAGCTTTTTACCCCAAGATGATTTTCCTGAGCCGGGCAATCCTACTATATATATTCTTTGATTTTTGATAATTTTTATTTTTGAAGGATAAAGTATAAAGGATAAAGTATAAAGGATGAAGGATAAAGGATGAAGGATGAAGTGTAAAGGATGAATAAAAAAGGATGCCCAATGACTTATTTTAGGGCAACATGATTTTACGAATTATTTCATGTAACGAGTTACAATATCATATGTAGGAAAGTTATAAGCACTCCATTTTTTTACAACCACACTTCCTTTCATTAACACCAAACCTGGATTAGATCGAACCATTGATTTTAAAGGAACATTATCTACTGTATAATATTGAAAAGCGAGTTGGTTTTGATGGCGATATTCTTCTAATTTATCAGGTGAAGTAGCTGTTAAAGCCCAAAATTCTTTTTGATCTTTTTTACAATCATCGGCTAATAATGCCATTTGTTTTTCTAAGCCAACTCTTCCACCGTCTACAGTTAATTGAACAAGAATAAGTTTATAACCTTTATTGGCAAATAAACTATCGGTGTAATTACTGCCATTTGTATCGGTTAAACTAAAATCGTGAATAGGCGGCTTACAGCCTTCGCGAACTACTTTATCTTTTCTATCTACAAATTTATAGTTGGTATCACTTGGAATATTGTTCATGTCAAATTCTTCTTTTACTCCATTTTTTTCGTAAATAAATACCATTACCACGGAATCAAGAGGAGAACCGGGAGGGCAAACCATTTTTTCTTGAATGTTATTTCCAATTTTATAAGGTAAAAAATCTTTGATTGGTAAAAACATATAAGTATAAAACGTAAAGAAAGTTACTACCAAAAATGCAACTGATAATGCAATGTTTTGCAAAGTAAATTTCATTAATGGTTTGAAGTGTTTTTGACCAAAGAATATAATTAAAATAAGTACCAATAATATCAAATCTTTATAAAAAGATTCTATAGGTTTTAGTTTAACCGCATCGCCAAAGCAACCACAATCAGTAACCTTACGTGTAATGGCAGAATAACCAGTTAAAACAGTAAAGAAAACAATCATTAAAAGTAATAACCAAGCATTAAGCTTGTTAAACGCTCCCAGTAAAAGTGCTACACCACTAATTATTTCAAAAATACAAATGAACATAGACAATGCCACTGCATAAGGAATAAAAATAGGCATATTAAACACCTCAAAATATTCTACTAATTTATAACTGAAACCAAGCGTGTCGTTGGCTTTTATTAAACCTGAAATAATAAATAATACGCCTACAAAAATACGGCTAATTTGTGTGATGATTTTCATGCTTGTTATATTGTTTTTTGTTAAATTGTTGTCTCGATACTTCGGGAGTAATATTCTTAGTTTGCTAAATTGATAGAGGCTAGAGGCTAAAATCCTAAAGCTTTATTAAAGCAAAAATTGAATAATTTATCATATCCATTAAGTTGCTATCAATTCCTTCGCTGGCTATGGTTTTTCCTTTATTATCTAAAATTTGTTTCATACGCTGAATACGCATTAGCAACATATCGGTAAAAGTGGTAACCAACATATCGCGCCAAACCTCACCATAATCGTGATTTTTTTCTTCCATTAAAGTTTTGGTTTGAAACACATATTTATCGTAAAGTTTTTCAATAACGTTTATGTTTAAATCCATTTCTTTACTTTCTACAAGTTCCAATTGAATTAAGCCCATGATACAATAGTTAATAATTCCCATAAATTCAGGCTCTATTCCTTCATTGACCATCATTGTTCCATTGTCTTCTATGGTTCTAATTCTATTTGCTTTTATATAAATTTGATCTATGATACTACTGATGCGCATAATTCGCCATGAAGTACCATAATCAGCATTTTTATTTAAAAATACTGTTCTGCATTTACCAATTACAGCATCGTATTGAGTGGACGTTTTATTCATTCTTTTTATTTTGTAAAAATATATTTTTTAAAGGTACACATGAAAAATACCATTTGCCAATAGCAATTTTTATATTGCGCAAAAATAAACACCAAACCGACATTGCAAACTTTTAAATCTAAAAAAACTATTAATTGTAAAGGAAAGCTGATAAACCTTGATAAACCAAGGGTTATGGGAATTTTAAATATTACCACAGACAGCTTTTTTGACGGTGGTAAATACAATTCAATAGACAATGCCTTGTTTCAAACCGAAAAAATGTTGACCGATGGTGCCACATTTATTGATATTGGTGCGCAAAGTACACGACCAGGTGCTGACATGATTGGAACAGAAGCAGAACTGAAATTTGCAATTCGTGCCATTGAAAATATTTTACAAAGATTTCCTGAAGCCATCATTAGTATTGATACTTTCAATTCCAAAGTAGCTCACGAAGCCATTATTGCTGGTGCTGCTATTATTAATGATATTTCGGCAGGTGATGACGATGAAGAAATGTTAAAAACCGTTATTCAACATCAAGTGCCTTATATCATGATGCACAAAAAAGGGAACAGTAAAACCATGCAACAAAATCCAACTTACAACAATGTTTTGTTGGAGGTGATTGATTATTTTGTTCCAAAAGTTGAATTTTTAAAACAAAATGGCGTAGCCGATATCATCATTGATCCAGGTTTTGGTTTTGGAAAAAACATAGAACATAATTACACTTTGCTGAATAAATTGGATAGATTCAAAATTTTCGAATTACCCATCTTGGTTGGATTTTCTAGAAAGAAAATGATTCAAAACATCATCAATGAGCCAGCTGAAAATGCCTTAAACGGAACTACTGTGGCCAATACTTTAGCTTTGATGAAAGGTGCAAAAATACTGAGAGTTCATGATGTAAAAGAAGCAGTGGAAGCGATGAAAATTTTTGAAAAGATGGAAAATTAATGTTGGATGTTGGATTATGAATGTTAAATTATAATTTGAAGATGATTTAATATTTCAGCTAAAAACAATATTATTAATTTAAAAATTTTGCTTAATTTATCTCTTGAAATACTCCTTTTAATAAGACCTAAATATACAATTCAACTTTTTTCCGTAAACTTGCCCAATAAACAATGGAAATATTAACGTATAAATTTAGCTGGATAAACCTCATTGATATTTTGCTGGTGCTACTAATTAGCTGGCAATTATTTGTTAGACTAAAAGGCAGTTTGGCATTTAATATTATGATTGGTTTGCTTACCCTTTATGCTTTTTGGTGGGTGGTAAAATATTTTGAAATGCCTTTATTAGAAACCATTTTGGGAGGTTTTGCCAAGTTTGGTGTAGTGGCAGTTTTAATCGTTTTTCAGCAAGAAATTAGGCGATTTTTGTTAATTATTGGAAGGAATTCTTTTTTAGGCGAAAATAAAAAATGGTGGCATATTTTTCCATGGATGTGGAAAATTGATGAAAATGAAGAACTAGATTTTGAAACCATAGTAGATGCTTGTCAGGTATTAGCCGAAACCAATACCGGTGCTATTATTATTTTTCCAAAAACAAGTGAAATGCGTTTTTTAGCTGCAAGTGGTGAAACCATAGATGCACAAATTACCAAACGATTAATTTTAACCATATTTAATAAAAATAGTCCTTTGCACGATGGCGCTATGATTGTTGCCAAAGGCAAAATTAAAGCGGCAAACTGTGTATTGCCGGTAAGTGATAATCCTGACATGGTCAATAAATTTGGATTACGTCACTTAGCTGCAATAGGAATAACGGAACAAACTGATGCCATTTGTTTAGTAATTAGTGAGGAAAGTGGCTTAATAAGTTTCGTGAAAGAAGGAAAAATTAAAGAAGCCATTGACCGAGAATTACTCATTGAATTACTTCATAAAGAACTTAAACCGAAAGGTTGATTTATTGATCTTTTGATTTGTTGATTAAGTTGGTTGGTTGGTTAATTTGTCTATTGCTAATTGCCTATTGCCTCACTTCACATTTTTGTCATTCCGAAATCCGCATTTTTTTATTCCTCTAATATACTGTCTTTATTAATTGATTCTAAGAACTCTTCATCTGTTTTTCCTAAGTTTTCAATAGAAAGTTTGGCATCTTCAGTTAAATCACTATTCGGGTATTTTAGTAAAAACTGATTGTAATAAACGCGAGCTTGCTCAAAGTCGTTTAAGTTATTTTCATAACTGAAAGCTATTGAGAACAGTGCTTGTTCGCAAAATTTAGAATTGGGATACGTTTTAATTAATTTTTCAAAAAAAACAATTCCGTCTTTTGCTTTATTTAAAATACTACTTCTTTGTGCAGCTTTAAATAAAAACTCAGGAGCACGCTCATCATCAGGATATTTTTCAACGAAGGAAGCATAATTTAAATACAAGTCGGAAATTTGGGTAATGCTAAAAGCACTGTCACTGTTTTCTAGTTTAGTTATTTGTTCAATCATTTTTTCCTTTGGCGATTGACAAGCATAAACAATTGAAATGGTAAAAATTAATACAAATATTTTTTTCACTTTAAATAGGTTTTTAGTGCTACAAATAAAATGTCGAAACATTTAACTAATTTGTTAATTTTTACACAATTTTTATTAGGTTGCGCAATAATTATTACAATAAAATATTCTTTATAATCAATTCAAAATTCAAATCATTTACAAAAAACTTTCATTTAAAGTTTGAAAGCATCGTAATCCGATTATTTTTGCAACACTTTTTTTAAAAACATACATGAGAGTAATACAATTTAGAGAAGCCCTACGCGAAGCCATGAACGAAGAAATGCGTAGAGATAAAGATATTTTTTTAATGGGCGAAGAAGTTGCCGAATACAATGGTGCTTATAAAGTGAGCCAAGGTATGTTAGAAGAATTTGGCGAAAAAAGAATCATTGATACACCCATAGCTGAACTTGGTTTTGCGGGAATAGCAGTTGGTGCGGCCATGAATGGTTTACGCCCAATTGTTGAGTTTATGACTTTCAACTTTTCGTTGGTAGCCATTGATCAAGTAATTAATTCAGCTGCTAAAATGTACCAAATGAGTGGTGGACAATTTAATATGCCTATGGTATTTAGAGGACCAACAGCTAGTGCCGGACAATTAGGAGCCCAACATAGTCAAGCTTTTGAAAACTGGTATGCAAACTGCCCGGGTTTAAAAGTGGTAGTTCCATCAAATCCATACGATGCCAAGGGTTTACTTAAAACTGCCATTAGAGATAACGATCCTGTTATATTTATGGAAAGTGAGCAAATGTATGGCGATAAAGGCGAAGTACCAGAAGAAGAATACTTAATTCCAATAGGAAAAGCTGTTACCAAACGTGAAGGAACTGATGTAACTATTGTTTCGTTTGGTAAAATTATAAAACTAGCTTACGTAGCTGCCGAGGAATTAGCAAAAGACGGAATCAGTGTTGAAATTATAGATTTACGTTCCGTTCGTCCTATTGATTATGAAGCAATCGTTGAGTCAGTTAAAAAAACTAACAGATTAGTAATTTTAGAAGAAGCATGGCCTTTGGCCAATATCAGTACCGAAATTACTTATATGGTTCAAAAACGTGCCTTTGATTATTTGGATGCACCTATTCGCAGAATAAACACGGCTGATGCGCC
>CANGPW010000104.1 GCA_947456185.1 Bacteroidota bacterium
AAACCTGGAAAAGTATGTTGTTGCCGGATTTTTAAAAAAACCTCACTTTTGTGGGGTTTTTTTATTTTATTTAACTACCATTTTTTAACCATTTTTTTAATTTATGACGCAAGATTTTACTCTTAAAAGAAGAACTTTTGGAATTATTAGTCATCCAGATGCTGGTAAAACAACTTTAACAGAAAAGTTTTTACTATTTGGAGGTGCTATTCAAATTGCAGGTGCTGTAAAAAGCAATAAAGCAACTAGATCTGCAACTTCAGATTTTATGGAAATTGAAAAACAACGTGGTATTTCCGTTGCATCTTCAGTTATGGGTTTTGATTATAATGGATTTAAAGTTAATATTTTAGATACACCAGGCCATAAAGACTTTGCTGAGGATACTTACAGAACTTTAACTGCTGTAGATAGTGTAATTTTGGTTATTGATTGTGTCAAAGGAGTAGAGGAACAAACTAGAAAATTAATGGAGGTTTGTAGAATGAGAAATACGCCAGTAATTGTTTTTATTAATAAAATGGATAGAGAAGGACAAGATCCATTTGATTTACTTGATGAAGTAGAAAAGGAATTAAATATTCATACTCGTCCATTAACTTGGCCAATTGGAATTGGTTCTAGTTTTAAAGGAGTTTATAATTTATACGATAAAAAACTACAATTATTTTCTCCTGATAAAAGAAAAATAGCTAATGATATTCATGACATAGAATCTTTAGAATCTATAGAACTTGATAAAATAATTGGTGAGAAAGCTGCTAATAAACTACGTGAAGATGCAGAATTAGTAGAGGGAGTATATGAACCTTTTAATAGAGAATTATATTTAGATGGATATTTAGCCCCAGTATTTTTTGGTAGTGCAATTAATAATTTTGGTGTAAAAGAATTATTAGACACTTTTGTGCAAATTGCTCCAGAACCAAGATCAAGGTATACAGAAACAAGAGAAGTTCAACCAGTTGAAAAGAAATTTACAGGATTTATATTTAAAATCCATGCTAATTTAGATCCAAATCATAGGGATAGAATTGCATTTTGTAGAATTGTTTCTGGGAAATTTGAAAGAAATAAATTTTATCAGCATACTAGATTAGATAAAAAAGTAAGATTTTCGAGTCCTACTAGTTTTATGGCTAATGAAAAAAGTGTAGTAGATGAAGCTTTTCCAGGAGATGTGGTTGGTTTATATGATACAGGTTATTTTAAAATTGGCGATACATTAACTGAAGGAGAAATGATTAATTTTAAAGGTATTCCTAGTTTTTCTCCAGAAATATTTAAAGAATTAGAAAATAAAGATCCTTTAAAAACTAAACAGTTAGAAAAAGGTATTATGCAATTAACTGATGAGGGAGTTGCACAATTATTTGTTCAACAGCCTGGAAATATTAAGATAATTGGTACAGTGGGTGAGTTACAATTTGATGTTATTCAATTTAGGTTATTGCACGAATATGGGGCATCTTGTTCATTTAGACCATTGAATTATGAAAAAGCAAGTTGGTTTACTTCGTCTGATAAAAAAGCCTTGGAACGTTTTACTACTTTAAAACGTCACAATATTGCTTACGACAAAGAAAATAGACCTGTGTTTTTAGCTGATAGTTTATGGTCATTGAAAATTAATCAAGATAATTTTCCTGAATTATCATTCCATTTTACTTCAGAATTTAAAACTGAAAACCAATAATTATTTTCGTTTGATATTTTCTTCGTATTGAGTGATATATTTTTTAAGGCTAATTTTTTTTATTAATTCTTCAATTAATAAAAAAGGAATTTCATTTATTTTTTTGAATCTTACGCAGCCTTTGCCCATGTCTAATTTATGTTTAGCATACTTTGGATATTCTGCAACAAACCAATCTAAAATTTCGTTACTTCCATAAATTCCTAAATGATGAAGCACGATGAAATTTTTTTGAGAACCAATATTTATAAATGGTAAAGGTAGTTTTGGGTTACAATGATAACCATTTGGATATATTGAATGAGGAACAACATATCCAATCATTCCATAACTCATTACTTCTTCAAAACCATCAGGAATATTATTTTTAATTATATTTCTTAAATTACTCATTGATAGTTTTCTATCCTCTGGTAATTCACTTAAATATTGTTCAACTATTTGGGAATTTGATTTCATATTATTTGCAAATTTATTTTAAAGCATTAATTTTTAGTAATTATTTTTTTGCAAAAACATTTCACATACATTTGCGGTTCAATAGGTATAAACAATTTAATAAATATATATTATGACAATGTTAGTAGGCCGCAAGGCTCCAGTTTTTAGTGCAAGTGCCGTTTTAAACGGTGGTGATTTTGAAGATAATTTTTCATTAGAGCAATATGTTGGAAAAAAACATGTGCTGTTTTACTTTTATCCATTAGATTTTACCTTTGTTTGTCCAACAGAAATTATTGCTTTTCAAAAAAGAATTGCAGAATTTGAATCACGTAATGTACAAGTTGTGGGTTGCAGTATTGATAGCAAATTTAGTCATTGGGCATGGTTAAATACTCCTCAAAATGATGGAGGAATTCAAGGTGTAGAATATCCGTTAGTAGCCGATGTGAATAAAACAATCGCTCATAACTTTGGTGTTTTGGCTGGTCATTATGATTACAACGAAAATAACAATTTGATTTGGATTGGTAATTTAGGTGAAGATGCAGTTGCTTATCGTGGATTATTTTTAATTGATAAAGAAGGTATTGTTCGTCACCAAGTGGTAAATGATATGCCATTAGGTCGTAACATTGACGAGGCTTTACGTATGATTGATGCGTTACAGTTTTTTGAAGAAAAAGGTGAAGTTTGTCCTGCAAATTGGGAAAAAGGAAAAGATGGAATGAATGCAACTGCTGAAGGTGTTGCAAGTTATTTGTCTAATCACTAATTCAATATTGCAAAGCAATATTGAATGCAAATAAATTTCAAAAATATAGGCTGTCTCAAAAAAGGCAGCCTATATTCGTTTGGTAAATTGTGCGATAATTTATTCAAAAAAATCAATAAGAAAAGACATGAGGAAATTTCATAGGAATCTCCTTTGCTTGTCAACTAATTTAGTTAATGTTGAAGTATTTTCTTTTTTCTTCTTTCTTTTTCCATTGCTGAAAAAGAAACAAAAAAGCTAGATAAAAATATGCTTCCACGCGCAAGGCCATGGCTGGCCCACATTTTTGTCGGGCTAACGCACATCGTTAATGGAATTTAGAAAATAGAATTTAGTTTTCGCTAACAAAAGCTATGTTTTCTATGAATCTATGTTTTTTATTTTAAAAGGGGTTTATTTATTCAAAAAATTCTTGGCTAAAGCTTTCAAAATTTTTCCACCTCGGTTTTTATAACCTGGCAATGCGCCTTCCATATACATTTCAATACAGTCATATAATTCGTGAGCTAAATCGGGTTCTTGAAGTGTTAAATTATAAAGGACTGTCATGGCAAAAACCCTGATGGCCACTGCTTCTTTTGGATTATTTAATAATTGAAAACAATACTCCAATGTAATTCCTTGCAGTTTTTTAGGAATGGTGGTAAACTGTAACATACGCACCACATTTCGTTTAATGGCATCGTGAACAGGTTGGTTCAATAATTCAATCATATTTTTTAAATAAGGTTGAATTAATTGGTCTGCATTTTTATCATTAATACTTGGAATAACCCAAGCTGCACGATTGGCCATTTCTAAATCTTTACCAATAATTATTTCAATTAATTCGGCAAAACGTTCCTTGTTATTACCAATATAATTAGCAACTTCAATGTTTATTTTTTTGCTTCTTTCTTTTTGTAAAATGGTAATTAGGTTCATTACTTTATCATCTGTTTCAATTCGCTCAATTTCATTAACGCTTCAATAGGAGTGAGGGTATTGATGTCTAAACTTTCCAAACTTTTTTTCATGTTTTCTAACTCAGGATTTTCCACTTGAAACATGCTTAACTGAATGGTTGGAGATTTAACTTTTATGTTGGAGTTTTTACCAATTCCTTCGGTTCTATCTTGCTCTAATTGTTTCAAAATTTCACCAGCTCGGTTAGTTACAGTGATTGGAATTCCAGCCATTTTAGCCACGTGAATACCAAAACTATGTTCACTTCCACCCAATGCTAGTTTGCGTAAAAACAATACTTTTTTATCGGTTTCTTTTACCGCAATATGGTAATTTTTGATGCCATTATCGGGTTGCTCTAACTCGTTTAACTCGTGATAATGTGTGGCAAAAAGTGTCTTAGGTTTGTATGGATGTTTGTTTAAATATTCAGCAATTGCCCAAGCTATAGAAACGCCATCGTAAGTAGCAGTTCCGCGTCCTATTTCATCCAAAAGTATCAAACTATTTTTAGATATATTATTCAAAATACTGGCAGTTTCGGTCATCTCCACCATAAATGTACTTTCGCCTGCGCTTAAATTATCACTAGCGCCCACACGTGTAAATATTTTATCAACCAAACCAATATTGGCTTGACTTGCAGCCACAAAACAACCCATTTGTGCCATTAACACACACAAAGCAGTTTGGCGCAAAACGGCAGATTTTCCACTCATATTAGGCCCAGTTAAAATAATCATTTGCTGCTTTTCATTGTCTAAAAAAGTATCGTTGGCAATGTATGCTTCACCAATTGGCAACTGTTTTTCAATAACCGGATGGCGCAAATCAATCAAGTTTAACTTATGTGATTCATTTAAAATTGGTCTGCAATAATTATTGTTTTCCGCTAATTCGGCAAAAGAAAATAGGCAATCAATTTTAGCCAACACAATGGCATCTTGTTGAATGGGTAAAACGTAATCTTGCAGAGCAGAAATCAAGTCGTTATAAAGCCTTTCTTCAATTACACCAATCTTATCTTCCGCACCTAAAATTTTCTCCTCGTAATGCTTTAATTCCTCGGTTATGTAGCGTTCCGCATTGGTTAAAGTTTGCTTTCTAATCCACTCAGGCGGCACTTTGTCTTTGTGTGAATTAGTTACTTCAATGTAATAACCAAAAACATTATTGAACGAAATTTTTAAACTAGTAATTCCTGTTGCTTGTTGCTCTCGCAATTGCATTTGCAGTAAATAATCTTTACCACCAAAAGCAATGGCCCTGAGTTCATCTAATTCAGTATTTACACCCGCATTAATTACATTGCCTTTATTGGCAGCAATTGGTGCTTCAGGATGCAGTTCTTTTTCAATTTTATCAATGGCCCATTGGCAAATATTTATTTGATCAGCTAGCTTTTGTAGTAAGGAATTGTTTTGTTGTAAAAACAATTTTTTTAGTGGTTCCAATTGCTTCAATGAACGGTTCAATTGTTGCAATTCTCTAGGGCTAATGCGCCTCATAGCGAGTTTTGAAACCATGCGTTCTAAATCGCCAATTTGTTTTAAAATATCAATTACTTGAACCCTAAAACTTTTTTGTTGCTTTGCAAAATCTACCACATTTAGTCGTTCATTTATCTGCGCTAAATCTTTTAAAGGCAAAACCATCCAACGTTTAAGCAAACGAGCACCCATTGGTGTAATGGTTTTATCTATAATATTAATCAAGGCAACTCCATTATCATTGCTACTTTGAATGAGTTCTAAGTTGCGAATGGTAAATCTATCCAACCAAACATATTTGTCTTCATCTATGCGGCTTATACTTTGAAAATGCCCAATTTGTTCGTGATGTGTTTCGGCTAAATAATGTAAACAAACACCCGCAGCAGTGATGGCCATTGACATTTCCTGAATTCCAAATCCTTTTAAATTTTGGGTATTGAAATGATTGAGTAATTTTTCGTAACTATATTGGTATTGAAAAATCCATTCATCTAATTGATAGCTGTATAGTTTTTCACCAAATTTTTGTTTAAAAAAGTTAAACTGTTTTTTAGAAACCAACACTTCCGAAGGTTTAAAACCTTGCACCAATTTATCAATGTATTCCAACGAACCTTGGGAAGCCATAAACTCGCCTGTTGATAAATCTAAAAAAGCAATTCCCGCTTCTTTATCATTGTCTAAGTGTATGGCGCAAAGGTAATTATTGCTTTTATTGTCAAGTATTTTATCGTTATAACTAACACCAGGAGTAATGAGTTCTGTAACACCACGTTT
>CANGPW010000105.1 GCA_947456185.1 Bacteroidota bacterium
TTACAACAAACTATATCTTCCAACTATTCCTAATGGAAGTGAAATGCCCGATTTTGCTTGTAAATACAATTCTCCAAAATTTAAGTTTTTACTGTCTTTAAAATTGCTTTGCACTAAATTTTGAACCACCAAAGCGCTTAAACCTAATGAATATACATTCAATATCAAAAAGTGATTATTAGGTTCTAATATTTTTGCAACGTCTTGTAAAAGCTCATTAATGCTATTTTCTAATTGCCAACGTTCCCCGTTTGCACCAATTCCGTATGCGGGCGGATCCAAAATAATTCCATGATAAGTTTTACCACGTTTTACTTCACGTTTTACAAATTTCATAGCATCTTCTACTATCCATCGAATATCGTTTAAATTTGAGGATTCCATGTTTTCTTTACTCCAAGTAATCACTTGTTTTACACTGTCAACATGGGTAACATCGGCACCGGCAGCTTTTGCAGCTATACTTGCACCACCAGTATAAGCAAACAAATTTAAAAATCGTGGTTGCTCACCTTTTACTTTTTTTAAGTTTTGATAAATATAATCCCAATTAGCAGCTTGCTCCGGAAAAATTCCTACATGTTTGAAAGATGTAAGGGCTAAATTGAAATTTAAATTCAGGTCATTATTTTTATAAGCTAACTTCCATCTATCAGGTAAATCTTTGTTTTTTTTTATCCATTCACCACTATGGCTAGTTTTCGATTTAAATGTAATATCAGCTAAGGTTTTCCATTCTTGTTCACTTAATTTTTTACTCCACAATGCTTGTGGTTCTGGTCTTCGTAAAGTGATTGAACCAAATTTTTCAAGTTTTTCGTAATCGCCACAATCTAATAGTTCATATTGTTGCCAATTGGTAGGTGTAAATGTTTGCATGTATTAATTATAGTTGGCAAATATAAGTTTTTATTGCTTTCCAATTTTGTTAAGCCTTAAAATTTCAATTATTCCATAATAAAAGTTCTTCCTTCATCAGCTATTTCAGTATTTGCAAATTCAGTTCTTGCTTCCAGAAGCAATGGTTGCAAATCATCATAACGAGCACTGAAATGCCCAATAATTAATTTATCTACATTTGCCCTACTAGCCACAATTCCTGCTTGTTTTGAAGTAGTATGCATGGTGTCAATAGCACGTTGTAATTTATCGTGCAAAAATGTAGATTCATGGTATAAAATATCAGCATTTTCAACTGATTTTATCACTCTTTCATCAAAAATGGTATCGCTACAATAGGCGTAAGTTATTGGTTTTCCTGGTTCAAAAGTGAGTTTTTCGTTTTCAATATGAACCTTTCCATCAGGACTCATATAATCTTTTCCTCTTTTTAAATCGTTAAAGTGAGTAAATGGAATTTTATATCTATCGCAAACTTCTGCATTTAATTTTCTTAATTTACTCCGTTCTTGAATCAAAAATCCAGCAGTTGGAACTCTATGAAATAATGGAAATGCGATTACTTTGTAATAAATATTTTCAAATAAAATTTCTGTTTTGTTTGGATCAATGGTATGGTAATTTAGTTCAAAATTAAAATGTGTATCACTGTTTTTAAAAAACACATTTAATATTTCAAAAAGTTCTTTTGGTCCATAAATATGTATAGGATTTTCCCTACTCATTAAGTTCATACTTAGCAATAATCCAGGTAGTCCTAAAATATGGTCGCCATGAACATGACTAATAAATATTTGATTGATTCTCGATTTTTTTATTTTGTAGCGTTGTAATTGCATTTGCGTTCCTTCACCACAATCAACTAAAATATGGTGGTCCAAAATATTGATATATTGACCGCTAGGATGACGGTTTGGAGCAGGCGATGCACTGCTATTTCCTAATATGGTAACTTCAAATGCCATATTGCAATAATACTAAATTATTAACAATATTTAGTTGATTTTTACGCTTGCACTGATCATTTTATGGTCGCTAAAATTCATAATATGTGGCTTATAATTATAAATTTCAAAATCTTTATCTGCCATAATATAATCAATTCTAAAATTAGGCATTTTACCAATATAAGTAGAGCTAAATCCAGCACCACTTTTCATAAAAGCATCTTTCATGTCTCCCTTTATTATGTTATATGCATAGCTTGCTGGCGAATCGTTAAAATCACCTGTTAATATTATTTTATGATTACTTGATTCAATAAATTTACGGATGGCTTCTGCTTGTTTCGACCTATTGATAAAAGCATGTTTTAGTTTACTGGCTATATTTTTTATATCCAAATAATTAATATTTGCGTTTTTATTTGATTCATTAATTTCAGCAACAGTTTTATAATCATTTTTATCAAATGCAATTGATTTTAAATGAGTTGTTATAATTCTTATGGTATCATTATTAAATAAAATGTCAGAAAATATAGTGCAATTTCCATTCTCGTTTAATCTTTCTACAAACCCTGAATTTACAATAGGATATCGACTTAAAATGCTAATGCTAAAGCCTGTTACAGCATTTTCTGTTTCTTGTAAATTAAATTTATAAAATTGTTTGTAATCAGCTATTAATTTTTCAAACATTGGTTTCTCAATGGGTGTATTCATTGACACAAATTCTTGAAAACACATAATATCTGGTTTGAGTGATGTCAATGTTTCAAAAAATAATTCCTTATCATATTTTTCTCCTTCAAATGCACCAAACGATTTAGTATTAAAATCTATAATGTTTAAACTGTTTGCTTCGGTTTCTTTTTTTACAGTTCCAAATTGAATAAATCTTTGAACAGTATAAAAACCAATTAAGATGCTTACTAATGAATATAAAATATTCCAATTCAAATTAAATAACCAATAAACTACAAAGCATGCATTTAAAATTAAAATGATGGGAAATGCTAATCCCAAAAAAGCAAAATACCAAGCTTGAACCGGACTTATATATGCCGCTAAATAGGCGCCAATTAAGAGGAATACAATAATCCAATTAAAAAATAATACGATTTTATTAAATACTTTCATAAATTCTTGGCTTCAAATAAAACATTTTTTAATTATATCGCAATTTTATGATTCATTTTTTTACTTTAACCATTATTATAAATTATTATTTTTATGGTTTACAGTAAACTAAATTCTGTTTTTTTTAATATTTATACCAAAACTAAATTACAATCGTTTGTTTATTAAATTTGTAATATTTAGCTATTTATCAAAAAAAATAAAAATAAAAACATACAAAGCATATATTTGCTCAATTAATTAATAAAGACTTTTAAGCATTTGAAACTTTCAGTAGTAATAGTTAACTATAACGTAAAATATTTTCTTGAACAAGCACTTTACTCCGTAAAGAAAGCTTGTAATGACATTGACGCAGAAATTATTGTAGTTGACAACCATTCGGTTGATGGAAGTTGCGAAATGGTAAAACATAAGTTTGCCAATCAAGTTATATTAATTGAAAACAAAGAAAATGTAGGTTTTAGTAAAGCCAATAACCAAGCTATTAGAATAGCAAAAGGTGAATTCATTTTACTTTTAAATCCTGATACAGTAGTTGAAGAAGCTTGTTTTAGTAAAACAATTGCTTTTATGGAACAAACGCCAGATGCAGGAAGTGTTGGCGTTAAAATGATTGATGGCTCTGGTAAATTTTTACCTGAAAGTAAACGAGGATTGCCAACTCCAACCGTAGCGTTTTATAAAATTTTTGGATTAGCAGCATTATTCCCAAAATCAAAAAAGTTCGGAAAATACCATTTAGGATTTTTAGACAAAAACAAAACACACCAAGTAGATGTTTTAGCTGGCGCATTTATGATGCTTCGTAAATCAGTTTTAGATAAAATTGGATTGCTTGATGAAGATTATTTTATGTATGGCGAAGACATCGATTTAAGTTACCGAGTTACCAAAGCAGGATTTTTTAACTACTATTTCCCCGAAACTACCATTATTCATTACAAAGGTGAAAGTACAAAGAAAACAAGTATAAACTTTGTTTTTACCTTTTACCGTGCCATGATTATTTTTGCCCAAAAACACTATTCGCAAAAACATGCACAAACTTTTGGAATACTAATCAACTTTGCTATTTATTTAAGAGCCACTGCTTCTATCATCATTCGATTAGTTAAAAAATTGTATTTACCCTTTATAGACCTACTGCTAATTATGTTTAGCATGTTTGTAATAAGTAAAGCATATTCATTGTTTAAATACGAAACTTATAGCGCATACAGCATTAATTTAGTTTTGCTGAACAGCTGTATTTACGCTGGTTTATGGATGCTTGGATTGTATTTGGCAGGAGCTTACAATAAACGAAAAACATTTTTAAGCGTAACCAAAGGTGTGCTTGCAGGTTCGCTTGCCATTGCTGTTTTTTACGCTTTTCTTGACGATTCATACCGATTCAGTAGAGCCATCATTGTATTAGGAACTTTCAGCACCATTGCCATGACATACTTTGACAGGTTCATGCTTTTTTGGTTAAAAAATGGAAAATTAAGCTTTAGTTTTAGTAACAGGCTGCGTACCGCAATAGTTGGAAACTATAATGAAGTTAGCCGAGTTCAGGATTTATTGGTAAAATCGAAAGCCAAAGCCGATTATTTTGGATTTATTTCCATTGACGATAAAAGCGTAAACGATAACCAATATTTGGGAAATGTTTCTCAGTTGAGCGAAATTGTAGATGTTTTAAAAATTGAGGAAATCATTTTTTGTTCCAAGGATTTGGCTGCTTCGCAAATCATAGAATGGATGGGACGAATGAAACAACAAGAGTTATTGTTTAAAATAGTTCCTGAAGAAAGTCTTTTTATTATTGGAAGTAATAACAAAAATACACCTGGCGATTTCTACACCATTGAATTAAACTTGTCGTTAAGTAAGGCTTGGGAACAACAAAAGAAGCGTTTGTTCGATATATTATTCTCTATTTTTGTGCTTCCTTTTATACCAATTATAGGATTAATTATAAAAAATAAAACACAGTTTTTGAAAAATTGGGCACAAGTATTAGTAGGTGAAAAAACTTGGGTTGGTTATGCCAAAGCCGATAATATTAAACTATTGCCAAGCTTAAGGCAAGGTGTTTTAAATCCAATAGATAACCTAACTGGCAAAAGTTATAATGCCATTACCATTCAAAAATTAAACTTTTTATACGCCAAAGATTATTCGGTAGAAAAAGACTTTTTGATTCTCATTCGCTCACTCAGAAGCTGGGGGAATTAAGAAATTCGAATAATTAATATCGAAAGAAAAGCCGGTGCGGTTTTGCAAACACGGCTGTACGAAACATCAAGTTTGATATAAATACACCTTTCCCGCACTCGCTAGCATCTTGATAGTGAGTGTATATGGCAGCCTCTGGCTGCAATACAAATAAAAGAAAACCAAAACAAAAAGGTATTTTACATTTATAACAAATTGTATAAAATTATGAGTGAATATAGAAATACCAGTAAGAGCTGGTTTGGTAAATGAACCTGAAAATTATATTTATAGTAGTGCAAATAAACACAGTGTTTTAAAAGTTTTAGAATGGTAATTAATAAAATAATAAAAAGCCGGAGGCTTAACAATAAACTCACTAGCGGGACGCTAGCGAGTGCGGGAAAGCCAGAGGCTTAACGATAAACTCACTAGCGGGACGCAAGCGAGTGCGGGGCATAAATGGTTCGGATTATAAATCACGAACCGGCTTACAAATACTCATATCATAAAAAAGTATTTATTTACTCAAAATGATTTTCGTGTTGTTTATTTGTCCATTTTCCAATTGAGATTTTATAAAATAAATTCCATTATTCAAATGGCTTACATCTATTTTTATTTGAGTATCAAAGCAGTTTTCTGTTTTCAGTAATTTGCCTGTTAAATCAAATATTTCTATTTTATTAAAGTTATAATTTAAAGTTTCTAGATTGATAAAACCATTACTTGGATTTGGGAAAACATTAATTATTTCTTTCTGTAATGTATTTATTGGCAAAAAGTTTTTATAAGTACTTTTTCGGTAATTTACCCAAGCACTATCCATTTTATCATAGTATTGGTTTATTTTTTCTACCATTTCATTTGAAA
>CANGPW010000106.1 GCA_947456185.1 Bacteroidota bacterium
CTTGCACTATATCCAGTTCGGCCGGGTAAGCCTTTGAAGCCTGCCACTGAGCTCACTCCTATTACACTTCCTTTTTCTGCTAATAAATAAGGCATGGCATATTTGGTACAATAAACAGTTCCCCAAAAATTAATATCCATTACTTGTTTCAAAACCAATAAATCTAATTCTGAAAACAAGGCTCGCATACTGATTCCAGCATTGTTTATTAATACATGAATGGTTTTAAATTCAGCTACAGTTTGATTGATTAAATTTTTGCAATCATCCTCCAAACTTACATCGCATTTCACCAATAATGTTTCAGCACCTAATGCTTCGCAATGAAGTTTAACTTGCGTTAATTTATCAATATTGCGAGCAGCCAAAACAAGCTTTGCACCTTGCTGAGCAAATGCATAAGCACAAGCTTCACCTATTCCCGATGACGCTCCTGTGATGATGATTACTTTATCTTTCAATTTTTTTTAAGTATGAAGTATAAATGATGAATGATGAAATTTTATACTTCATCATTCATAATTTATAATTTTCTTAGCTATTTCCAAATAATAGGAGTTCCTACTGCTGGAATTTCAGGAAAATCAGGTTCAATTCCATCTAATGCTTCTTCAATGGCATCTTCCAAATAAGCTTGAGTAACCATGTTTTCATTTTCCCATGCATCATCAATTGCACCTTTGTAAACCAACTCGCGTTTTGAGTTAAATAAAAACACTTCTGGATTAACTTTAGCTCCAAATTTCTTAGCTAATTCTTGGCTTTCATCTTTTAAATATAAAAAATGTAATTTATCTAAACCAAATCTTTGTGCGGCTTTAGTCATATGAGCTAAACTATCTTCTTGAGACTGATTACCGTCATTGCTATTGATTCCAACTATTCCTAAATTATCATCTTCATAACGCTCAAATAAATCTATGATGCGTTTGCCGTATGATTTTGAATATTCAGAACTATCGCAAGTAAATATTACTACCAATGCGTATTTTTCAGCAAATTCAAAGTTTGAATGCATTTTATTGTCGTAACCAATCAGGTTAAATTCAGGTAACTTATCTCCTATTTGTAACATTTTTTTATCTATTTTTTGAGTATTTTAAATTGCTAATTACAGTTCAATGATAAGAAATTTTTCTACAATTTTTCTAACCAAAAATTCAACATTTTATCATATAAATGATAACGTGTTTTGCCTCCACTAATTCCGTGGTTTTTATTGGGATAAAACTCTGAATCGTATTTCACGTTTTTCTTAATCATGGCATCTAACATTTCTACTGTGTTTTGAAAATGTACATTGTCATCGGCAGTGCCGTGAATAATTAAGTAATTTCCTTTAATTTTCTCTACATGATTAATGGGCGAATTATCATCATAATTTTTACCATTTTCTTGTGGCGTGCGCATGTAACGTTCAGTATAAATATTGTCGTAAAAACGCCAATTGGTAACTGGTGCTACCGCAATAGTTGATTTAAAAACATCGGCTCCTTTGCTAATGGCTAAACTTGCCATGTAACCACCAAAACTCCAACCCCAAAAACCAATTCTTGCAGCATCTACATAGCTTAATTTCCCTAATGATTTTGCTAAATATATTTGATCTTCAATTTCTAATTTCCCTAAATTCAAATACGTACATTTTTTAAATGCTTCACCTTTAAAACCTGTTCCTCTTCCATCGGCACAAAAAATAATATAGCCATTGTTGGCCAACACTTGGTAATAATAATAGTTTGAACCCATCCATCTATCTACCGCTAATTGATGGCCAGGACCATTATAAGCATACATAATTACAGGATATTTTTTAGTAGCATCAAAGTTTTCTGGTTTAATGATAAAGGCATTTAAATCATCACCTACTTCATTTTTTATGCTCATCAATTCAGCTTTTGAAACCACATAGTTAGCCAATTTATTAGTTAATTTTTCATTGTTTTCCAATACGCGTAATACATTGCCAGCGGCAGTATTTATAGTATATATTGGTGGGGTGTTTACATTGCTATAAGTATTTAAAAAAAACGATAAACTGCTATTAAATGTTGGGCTATTCCAACCATGTTTGGGTGTTAAATTCTTTTTGTTTTTACCATTTAAACCAATGCTGTATACAAAACGCTCAGCCGATAAATTCTTACTAATTTTACCCTCCATCATTTCTGGACTTGTGTAAAAAATAGTTTTGGTTTTTTCATCAATGCCATAAAAACCATCTACATCAAAATTGCCACTGGTAATTTGTTTTACTAATTTCCCTTTCAAATCATATTGGTATAAATGATTAAAACCATTGCGTTCACTGGTAATAATAAAGGTTTTGTTATCGTTTAAAAAAGTTAAATTATCAGTAACGTCAACATAAAATTTATTCTCTTCTGTATAAATTACACTCGATTTACCTGTACTCGTATTGGCTAATAAAATTTCTAATTTATTTTGCAACCTGTTCAAACGTTGAATGGCCAAAGTATTATTGTCTTTGGTAAACTGCATTCTAGGAATATAAATATCGGCTTCTTTGCCTATTTCCATTTCAGCATTTAACTCAGAACGTAAGTCATAAACAAGTATACTAATGGTAGAATTTGCCTCTCCTGCTTTTGGATATTTGAATTTGGTAGTACTTGGATATAATTTACCAAACATAGTCATTTCAAACTCCTTTACTTTGCTTTCATCAAAACGGTAAAAGGCAATTTTATCACTATTGGGGCTCCAAGTAAATCCTTTCCAAATGGCAAATTCTTCTTCATAAACCCAATCGGTAGCACCGTTAATGATGTTATTTACTTTACCATCGGTGGTAATGGTTTCTTCTTTGTTTAAAAACAAATCGTAGTAAAATAAATTATTGTCTTTTACATAAGCTAGCTTATTACCATCGGGCGAAAAGGTAGCATTCATTACCTTAAAAGAAAAAGGCTGAGTAAGTTTTTTCTTTTTAACGTCATACACAAAAATATTTGATTGGGTAGAATGACGGTACAAACTTTCGGTATTACTGCTAAATAATATTTTATTTTCATCGGCACTGAATTCAAAATTACTAAAAGCTAAAATGCCATTATCAAAAATCAAATCACTGTGTTTAATAATGGTATCAATTAAATTTCCCGTGCTAAATTCATAACGTAAAATATTGGCATCGTTGTCCATATTAGAGTAATAGCGACTATCGTTCAATGAAGTAAATCCGCTCACAGCAGCCATTTGAAATGTTCCTTTGGCATATATATCATCTAATGTTATTTTTTTTTTATTTTGCGCTTGTAATGAAATTGCTGAAAGCACCAAAACAAAAATACTGAATACTAAATGCGTTTTTTGTGTAAATAATTTTTTCATATTTTCTTTGATTAATATATAAAAATCATTGCTAAATTTTATTTTTAGCATGGATTATGTTTGCTGCAAATAAACACAAGCATTTTATAAATCCTAAATCCTTTTGTGTAATTATCATCATGTATAAAAAAAGGTTGAAAGAAACTTAATCCTTCCAACCTTTCTGTTTTTGGTGTCGCTGCGCTAAAACACCAAAAACGGCAAAATTTTAAAATCTTTCAATTTTCTAATCTTTCAATCTATTCCTAACAAGCTTCAATCACAATAGCAGAAGCACCGCCACCACCATTACAAATTCCTGTTACGCCAATTTTACCTTTTTCTTGTTGTAATACATGTGCTAAAGTTCCAACTATTCGTGAGCCGCTGCTTCCAAGTGGATGACCAATAGAAACTGCTCCTCCATATACATTTACCTTGGCAGGATCAATGTTTAATAATTGCGTATTGGCAATTCCAACTACTGAAAATGCTTCGTTTAATTCAAAAAAATCTACGTCTTTGATATCAATTTTAGCCCAAGCCAATGCTTTATTAATTGCTAAAGCCGGAGCGGTTGTAAACCATTCTGGTGCTTGTGCCGCATCGGCAAATGCCAATATTTTTGCCAATGGTTTTAAACCTAATTCTTTCACTTTATCACCACTCATTAACACCAATGCACTTGCACCATCGTTTAAGGTTGAAGCATTGGCAGCGGTTACCGTTCCGTCTTTTTCAAAAACTGGTTTTAAAGTTCTTACTTTATCAAAATTTACTTTGGTAAATTCTTCATCTGTAGAAACAAAAATAGCATCTTTGCCACGTTGAGGAATTTCTATAGCTATCATTTCTGCATCAAATTTATTGGCTGTGTGAGCAGCGGCCGAACGTTTGTATGATTCAATGGCAAAATCATCTTGTTGTTCGCGGGTAATTTTCATGTCGCGTGCGCACAATTCAGCGGCATTTCCCATGTGGTAATCATTGTATACATCCCACAAACCATCTTTTACCAAACCATCGGTTAAAGTACCGTTTCCTAATTTATAACCAGTACGTGCTTTATCTAACAAATAAGGAACATTGCTCATGCTTTCCATTCCACCAGCTATTACCACATCATTAATTCCTAGCATAATGGTTTGAGCAGCTTGCATAATGGCTTTTGAACCCGATGCGCAAACTTTATTAATCACTGTAGCAGGAACACTATTGGGAATACCAGCAAAAATACTTGCTTGGGTAGCTGGAGCTTGGCCTAAACCTGCGCTCATTACATTTCCCATAAATACTTCTTGCACTAATTCAGGTGCAATACCTGCTTTTTCTATAGCGCCTTTAATGGCTTTTGCGCCTAACTGAGTTGCTGTTAAACTCGATAAACTTCCACCAAATGAGCCTATTGGCGTACGTACGGCAGATACAATATAAACTTCTTGCATAGTTTTGTTTTTAAAATTTAGAGCTGCGAATTTATACTTATAATACAAATTCACTGCGTTATTTTTATAATTTTAGTTACCTAAAATAAAATTATCATAAAGAAATTATAAATTAGTAATCGTTTAATAAAATAAATATTTTCGCCTTTTATAAAAATGGAATATAACCACAAGGAAATTTTATTAAGCTTAGTTAATACTAAAATGCCTTACGGCAAATACAAAGACGTATTGCTTTGCAATATTCCTGTTCATTACCTAGAATGGATAAACAGACAAGGTTTCCCTAAAGGTAAATTGGGTGTACAATTAGAAACCATTTACGAAATAAAACTGAATGGTTTGGAACATTTGCTCACTCCTATCAAAAACTTTTAAGTATTCAATGGAGCTCGTTCACAGGCATTTTATTATTCATAAACCATTTGGAATGGTTAGTCAATTTATTACCAATACTACCAAGAAAAAATTGTTGGGTGAGTTACATGATTTTCCAGAAGGCACCATGGCCATTGGCCGATTAGACGAAGACAGTGAGGGCTTACTTTTATTAACTACCGATGGTAAAATGAGTGAATTGGTAAGGAGTAAAAAAGTAGAAAAAGAATATTACGCACAAGTAGATGGAATGATTACCCCGGAAGCAATTACATTGATGAAAAATGGAGTAGAAATTGGGATTAGAAGTGAAAAATATACAACGCTTCCTTGCAAGGTATTTGCTCTAGCTGAAAACCCAAACTTTGCGCCACGCACCAAAAAAATCAGGGATGAAAGACATGGGCCTACTTGCTGGATTTCGATTACGGTAACTGAAGGAAAATTCAGACAAGTTAGAAAAATGACTGCCGCAGCGGGCTTTCCTACCTTACGACTTTTTAGGGTAAGAATAGGAAAAATCCACTTGAATGATTTGAAACCTGGTGAAGTAATGGAAGTGGAAAGTTTGGAGGTTTAAAAGTAAAATTTCCACCCCGGTCTGCGACCACCCCTCAAAAGGGGAATTTGATTCGGAACATTCTTTAAATTATATATAATTTATGTAATGGCGAATGTGGCTTTAGCCCATTCTTTTAAGTAAAAATGCCATTTCATCAATTGCCTCTGGTTTTAACTAGAGGAATATTAAAATTTATTGCGTTTTATTTACTTTATTTGCGGCAGCAAAACACAAAATAATATGAAATTTTTTATTGATACAGCAAATCTTGCTCAAATTAAAG
>CANGPW010000107.1 GCA_947456185.1 Bacteroidota bacterium
ACCAATTTAGAGCAAGTTTTAAAAGAAAAAACTGCTGGAGTTGAAGATCCAACCATTGTTTTGCGCATGGATGCAAAATTAAATATTCAAGATTTAGTAGATATTCTTTCCATTGGAACTCGACTAAAAATTAGAATTGTAATGGCTACACAAGTAGGAAAATAAAGGACTTATTTTATTTATAAATTATATAAAAAAAGCTTGAATTAAAATGTTAATTCAAGCTTTTTTGTTTTTAAATTTAGCTATTTTTTGAAGTTCCTCTACATCTAATTTATCTTTGGTTCTATTATTAATGAGTAGAATAAATGTAATATGATCATACTTTTTCGAAATTTATTCTATTAGAAAAAACAGGTGTTTGTGTTTTCAAACCATAAGAAACTTTTATCAATTCATTCAAATGAATCAATCTTTGAATGGGCGTGATGGAAGCACAATATTTACGCATATCATCTTCTTGTTCTTCCAATGTAGAAATGATAATTCTGTTTGAATTTACAATGTTATTTTCTTGGTTCAAAGCTTTAAAATTACAATTCTAAATAAATACTTTTTATTTTTTCGGTTTCTGGAATACCTTCAATTTCTATTTTGTCAATTTGCTAAAATCTGTTAGGTTTGCCTTTGTTCAAATAAGGAAATATTTTTAAAGAATTGTTTGAATTATTAGCGAATAAAAATGACAGATATATCTACTTCTTTTAAACCAAATTGCCTTCATTTTAAAGGTCATATTCCTTGTAAACCACATAAGCAAAATGGCTATCATTGTGCCGAGTGCCCTAGCTTTACACCTGTTTCAAAACGCATTTTAATTATAAAACTAGGCGCCATTGGCGATGTAATTCGTACTACTCCTTTGGTGGTTAAATATAAAGCACTTTATCCAAATTGCAAAATTACTTGGCTTACTTGGACGCCCGATATTTTACCATCGAGCCAAATAGATGAAATTCTGAAATGGGATTTAAATTCCATTATGTATGCGCAAAACAGCAGTTGGGACATTGCCATTAATTTAGACAAAGAAAAAGAAGCTGGTGCTTTACTGAAAATATTAGACGCTAAAGAAAAGTTCGGTTTTGTGCTAAAAGACAATGAAATTCAACCTATGAATGAATTGGCTGTTCATAAATTTAGTACAGGTATGTTCGATGATGTGAGTCAAGCAAACACCAAAAGCTATTTACAAGAAATATTTGAAATTTGCGGATTTACACATCAAGGTGAACCTTACTTAATGGATAAACATGACGACAAAGGTTATGTTTGGAATTTGCCAAAAGGCAAAAAAATTATTGGTATGAACACTGGCTGTGGTGGCCGTTGGACTACTCGTTTGTGGACCATTGACAAATGGGTGGAGTTGGTTGCAGTTTTAAAAACGCAACATCCTGATGCCGAAATTTTATTATTAGGTGGCGAAGCAGAACACGAACGAAACAAAGAAATTCAAGCGCGTTCAGGCGCGTTGTATTTAGGATATTTTAGTCTTTTTGAGTTTATAAATTTGGTAAACCAATGCCATTTAATCATTACCCAAGTTACCATGGGAATGCACATTACTTTGGCGTTAGGAAAACAAATTGTGTTAATGAATAATATTTTCAATCCGCATGAATTTGATTTATTTGGCAAAGGCGAAATAGTAATGCCCGACAAAACTTGTAAATGTTTTTACCGCGGTTCGTGCTTGGATGGTGTAAGCTGTATGGAAAATTTACCTGCTCAAAAAATTGCAACAGCAGTGGCATTACATTTTTAAAAAACCAACAAATATGCGCGCAATTGTTTTAGAAGAATTGAACCAAAAACTGGCAGTAAAAGAAGTAGAAATACCAGCCATTGCTGACCATGAAGTATTAGTAAATATAAAATATGCAGCATTAAATCACCGAGATGTTTGGATTCAAAAAGGACAATATGGTGGAATTGTATTGCCAATTATTTTAGGCGCTGACGGAAGTGGAATAGTAACTAAAGTTGGTGCAAATGTAAGTGCTGATTGGTTAAATAAAGAAGTAGTAATCAACCCAAGTATGAACTGGGGAAATAACCCACGCGTACAAGCTAAAGACTATGTAATACTGGGTACACCGCATGATGGAACTTTTGCAGAATATATAAAAGTAGATGCTAAATTATTACATGCAAAACCAACTCATTTAAGTTTTGAACAAGCAGCTGCTATTCCTTTGGCTGGCCTTACAAGTTTTAGAGCAACCATGAAACGTGCAGCTGCAAAAGCTGGAGAAAATGTTTTGATTACAGGAATTGGTGGAGGTGTGGCATTGTTCTGTGTTCAGTTTGCGGTTGCAGCGGGCTGTAATGTATATGTTACCAGTGGCGATGATGAAAAAATAGCAAAAGCCATTGTCTTAGGCGCAAAAGGTGGAGTAAATTATAAAAACCAAAATTGGGATAAAGAATTAAAAGCCATAAGCGGTGGTTTTGAAGCCATTGTTGATAGCAGTGGTGGTGATACTTTTGCAAAATTAGTTGATTTAGCAAAACCCGCTGGCCGAATTGCCATGTATGGTGCTACTTTAGGCGCTTTTAACAGCGGTGTTCCCGCAAAAATATTTTGGAAACAATTAGATATTTTAGGTTCAACGATGGGCAACGATGAAGAGTTTGCCGAAATGTTAGCTTTTATCAATGAACACAAAATAATTCCAGTTGTAGATGAAATTTTTGAACTAGCACAAGCACAAAAAGCCATTGAAAAAATGAGTGGTGGAAAGCAATTCGGAAAAATTGTTTTGAAAATAGATTAATCTATTTCACTTCCACCCAAATTGGGCAATGGTCAGAGTGCATGGCTTGAGGAAAAATTCCCGCATTAACCATATTGCTTTTTAATGCTTCTGATACCATGCAATAATCAATGCGCCAACCTTTGTTATTGCCACGTGCACCCGCTCTGTAACTCCACCAACTGTATTGATGTGGATCTTGATTAAATGCCCTGAAAGAATCTACAAAACCACTGTCAATAAATTTTGAAAGCCATTCACGTTCTTCGGGTAAAAAACCACTGCTGTTTTTATTCCCAACTGGATCATGTATATCTATTGGTTTGTGAACAATATTGTAATCGCCACAAATAATCAATTCCTTTTTCTTGCTTTTTAATTCATTGATATATTCTTGAAAAAAAGCCAACCAATTCATTTTAAAAGCTTGTCGTTCCTCGCCACTTGAGCCACTTGGAATGTATAAACTAATGATACTTTTAGCACCATAATCGGCTCTAATAATTCTGCCTTCATTGTCAAATTCAGGAACACCAAAACCATATTCAACATGGTCAGGTTCGTTTTTACAATACAACGCAACACCGCTGTAGCCCTTTTTTTCGGCACTGTGCCAATAATTATTTTTATAACCAGCTTCTTCAAAAATGATAGGCTCGGTAATTTGTTCTTGCATGGCTTTGGTTTCTTGCAAGCAATAAACATCGGCATTTTGCTCTTTCATAAAAGAGCTTAAACCTTTTGTCATTGCAGCACGAATTCCATTTACATTATAAGATATTATTTTCATAGTTATATTTTTATTTCCCGCATCCCGATTAGTCGGGAGCAGATAAACGCGGATGTTTTTTAATTTATGTTGTCATCCTGAGCTTGTCGAAGGACTCCTTCGACAAGCTCAGGATGACAAAGATTATTTGCTTACTTCGCATTTTTGTCACTCCAAAATTCGCACTTCTTTATTTCTTATCAGCCAAAGTCCAAAGTAAGTAATCATTCCGTTTAAAATTAATAGTTCTTGTCCAAATTTATAGCCTCCAAAAAGTTGTACTGAAAAAGAATCTAACACAAAACAAACTATTGGCGAAGCCACACAAACAATAGGAACTAAAGCATCATTTATGTTTATTTTGTTAAATAATCCAAAGGCAAATAATCCCAAAAGTGGCCCATAAGTATAGCCAGCAAATTTGAATACTTGATTAATAACAGAGTCGTTATTTAGCTCCTTAAAAACAATAATTATTAAGAATAAAATGAGCGCAAATGAAACATGAATAATGTGTCTTTTGGTTTTATGTTCTTTACTTTCTTGGGCTTCATCAAACCCTAAAATATCAATACAAAACGAAGTAGTTAAAGTGGTTAAAACGCTATCGGCACTGCTAAAAGTGGCAGCTGTAATTCCTAAAATAAAAACAATGGCGCCTATTCCACCAACATGATTCAAAGCAATGGTTGGAAATAATTGATCGGTTTTAGCGGGAATTTCTATTCCTTTTAAAGCAGCAAATTGGTATAATAAAACGCCTAAACCTACAAACAATATATTAATAAAAACTACCACAATACTGAACCAACGAATGTTTTTTTGTGCATCGCCAAGGCTTTTGCAACTTAAATTTTTCTGCATCATATTTTGATCCAAACCTGTCATTGCTATAGCAATAAAAATACCTCCAAAAAACTGTTTAAAGAAATTGTTTTTATCCAACCAATCATCAAAGAAAAATAGCTTGCTCATGGGGCTTTCTTTTACGGCTGAAATAGCATCAAACAAATTATAATTTAATTGCTGACAAACCACATAAATAGATAAGGCAACGCCTGCTAAGAGAAAAGCAGATTGCAAAGTATCGGTCCAAACCAAGGTTTTAATTCCGCCTTTGTAAGTGTATAAAAGGATGAGCCCAATTACTATTAAAGTAGAAACTGCAAATGGAATTTGAAAAGCACTAAAAAAATAAATATCTAATACAATTAATGCAATGTATAACCTGAATGATGCTCCTACAATTCGTGATAAAATAAAGAATAATGAACCTGTTTTTTGAGCTCTTTTACCAAAGCGTTTTTCTAAATACGAGTAAATAGAAATAAGGTTTAATTTATAATACAATGGCAATAAAAACTGTGCAATAATTAGGTAGCCAAAAATATAACCAATTACAATTTGCATGTAACTAAATTGGTTAGTTCCCACAGCACCCGGCACCGAAATAAAAGTTACTCCAGAAAGTGAATCACCAATTAAACCAAAGGCTACAATATACCAAGGCGATTGTTTATTACCTGTAAAATAACTATTGCTATCGGCTTTATTAGAAGTGTACCAAGCTATCAGCATGAGCAAACCAAAATAACCTATAACCGAAAATAAAATGATATACATTGACATGGGGCAAAAATATTTTTTACAATGGAATTACCACAGTTTATTTATCCATATGATATATTTTTCGTTCAATAAAATCGATTAATGAATGAATTACTTTGATGTGAATTTCTTGCGCTCTATCAGCATATGTACTATAAGGTGCGCGAATTTCCACATCGCAAAGGGGGGCCATTTTACCACCATCTTTCCCTGTTAAACCTACTATTTTTATTCCTTTTTGTTTGGCCACTTCAATTGCTTTAAGCACATTAACCGAATTTCCACTACTTGAAATAGCCAATAAAACATCGCCTTTTCTTCCAACTGCTTCTAAGTAACGACTAAAAACAAAATCATAACCGTAATCATTTCCAACGCAAGCCATGTGACTTACATCACTCATTGAAATGGCACCAATTGCAGGCCTATCGTTTCTATATTTTCCAGTTAATTCTTCTGCAAAATGCATGGCATCACACATGCTTCCTCCATTTCCGCAACTAATTATTTTGCCTTCAGCGTTTATTGAATCTACCATTAACTGTCCTGCTTTTTCAATGGCTTCAAAGTTTTTATCATCACTTAAAAACTGTGTCAATATTGTATTTGCTTCTTCAAAATGTTGTTTAATGGTATTCATATATTTGTTATTAATTGCTTCAATAATAGTAAAAAAAAACAAATAAACTTATTTGGCATAATTGTAATTTTTTTTATTTTTATATACAAATTTGAAATCCTTTTTTATATTTGAAAAATAACTAAAAACCAATGTTTAAAAAATACACACTTATTATCATATCAATACTAGCTTTAAAAAGTCAAGTATTTTCACAAA
>CANGPW010000108.1 GCA_947456185.1 Bacteroidota bacterium
GCAGTTTGTGCAGCTTCAGCTCTAACGTGTCCATCAGGGCAATATCCACAACGTACACCAGTAAAATCTTCTAATAATGCAGTTCTAGTTCCCATAGTGGTAGAAGCTAAAAATGTTTCAACAGGCACAATAGGTGTTGAAGTAGTAGCTTCTTTGCTACAGCTAGCAAACATAAATGATGCGGCAGATAATGCAATCATCGAAATTTGTAAAAATTTGTTTTTCATTTTAGTATTTGTTTAGTTTTTGTTTAGTTTTATAAAATGCATATTTATAAAATTATCATTTACAAAACAACAATTAATTGTAATTTTTTTTTAATTCATAGAAAACCTTATAAAAATCTATGTAAAACTAATAATTTATAAATAAAAAATTATTGTGTAAATGCATATTGCAACAAGTTAGCTCCCATTTTAAGCGCTTGTTGCCTTACAACTTCATTATCGTTATAAATATCTTGGTCTTCCCAACCATTTCCTAAATCGCATTCATAAGTATAAAAACAAACTAATCGTCCTTTATATATTAAACCAAAACCTTGGGGAGCTTTTCCTTCGTGTTCGTGTACCTTTGGCAAACCTTTGTTAAAGTCATATTTTTGATGATAAATAGGATGATTCCAAGGTAATTCTACAAACTCCAATTCCGGAAAAACTTTTTTCATTTCACGTCTAAAAAACAAGTTCAGTCCATAATTATCATCGGCATGTAAAAAGCCACCTGCCATTAAATAATTGCGTAAATTTTCAGTTTCCTGTTTACTCAAAACTATGTTTCCATGTCCTGTTAAATGTATAAATGGATAGTTGAAAATGTCTTTACTTCCTACTTCTACAATGTCTTCCTCTGGCATTAAACCAATTTTCAAATTATCGTTGCAAAATTTTATTAAATTAGGCAATGAAGTTTTATTGGCATACCAATCTCCTCCCCCATTATATTTAAGCTTTGCAATTTTTAAACTAGGTTTTTGAACAAACGAAAAAATAATAAAAAGTAGTAAAGAAACTACTAATAATTTGATGGTTTTATTAAACATATTTATTGATTTGATAATGGTCAAAAATACAAATTTATTTTTTACCTCGTGGATGAAAATTAATGACTACTTCGTGTAAATATTCTTTGCTAATATGTGTATATATTTCGGTAGTAGTAATGCTTTCGTGTCCTAACATTTGTTGAACAGAACGCAAGTCGGCTCCAGCTTCTACCAAACTTGTAGCAAATGAATGACGTAAAGTATGCGGACTAATGTTCTTTTTGATTCCAGCTTTTAAAGCCATTTCTTTGATAACTAAAAAAATATAAACCCTGCTTAATTTTTTTCCTCTACGGTTTAAAAAAATAATGTCATTGCAATCTTTATCAATGCTTAGTTTATTTCTAACACTATGAACATAAATATCAATTTCTTTCAATGCTTTTTCAGAAATCGGAACTAATCTTTCTTTATTTCCTTTTCCAACTACCCTAATAAATTCATCGGCTACATACACATCAGTAATTTTTAAATTAATTACTTCACTAACTCTCAAACCACAACTAAACATGGTTTCAATGATGGCATGATTTCTTGTAGATTCATCTTTACTTAAGTCAAGCGTAGCCAACATTTCATCTATTTCATAAACTGCTAAGGTATCAGGAATTTTACGCGTAATTTTAGGACTTTCTAATAATGCTATTGGATTTATTTTAATTAAATCTTCCATCAATAAATAATGATAAAAAGATTTTAAACCACTAATAATTCGAGCTTGACTTGTACTATTGATTCCTAATTCATTGATAAATTTCAAAAAATCACGCAGTGTTTTGATGGTTATTTCGTTAGGTTCAAATGAACTTTCTTTTATAATTAAATATTGGCAAAGTTTTTCTACATCTCGCACATAAGCTTCAATACTATTTTTGGACAGCGATTTCTCTAATTGCAAGTATGCTTTAAAACCTATGATGTATGAATACCACACTTTTATATAATTTTGAATGTTGGATGTTGAGTTTTGACCTTCGACTTCGCTCAGGGTGACATTATATTTAATTTAGTAATCTTTTAATCCCTAAGAAACTTTCAAACTTAAATCAATGCTTTTTGCTGAATGAGTAAGCGCTCCAATTGAAATAAAATCGACTCCAGCTTTAGCAAAATCATTAATTGTATGGATGGTAATTCCGCCACTTGCTTCCGTTTCATAAGCTCCATTAATTAAATCTACAGCTTGTTTGATCAAATCTGGAGTAAAGTTATCAAGCATAATTCTATTAACACCACCTACAACTAGCACTTGTTTTACTTCATCTAAATTTCTAGTTTCTATTTCTATTTTCAAATCCAAATGATTTGCCTTTAAATAAGCATGTGTTTTTTCAATGGCTTGTTTAATTCCACCTGCAAAATCAATGTGATTATCTTTTAACATGATCATATCATACAAACCTATTCTATGGTTAAAACTGCCACCAACTTTTACTGCATATTTTTCAAGCAAACGCATTCCAGGCGTAGTTTTACGAGTGTCAAGCACTTTTGTTTTATAAGTTTTAATCATATCACTAATAATTCTACTTTGCGTAGCAACACCACTTAAACGCTGGCAAAAATTAAGTACCAATCGTTCGGCCGTTAAAATTGAAACAGATTTACCCTCAACGGTAAAAACAATGTCACCAATTTTAATCAAATCACCATCTTTAAAATTAGTTTTAAAAACCAATGATGGATCTATTTGATGAAATATAAATTCAGCCAATTCCAAACCACAAATTACGCCCTCATCTTTTGCAAGGCAATATGCATCTCCTTGTTTGCTATTTCCTATACAAGCCAATGAACTATGGTCTCCAGAACCAATGTCTTCTCTTAAAGCAATGTCAATTAATGCTTGTATATCGGGTAATTGTAATAAGTTTTTCAATGTAAAATTTATTGTTTAATGGAAGGTAAAATTCGTTAATTAACGAACGTATTTTTTGAACATACTTTTTATTTTAAGACTGATAACACCCAAAATAGCTTCTTTAAATATATGTTTACTCATTTTAGATTCACCCAAAGTTCTATCGGTAAAAATAATAGGAACTTCCACAATGTGAAATCCAAATTTTGAAGTGGTAAATTTCATTTCAATTTGAAAAGCATAACCCCTGAATCTGATTTTATCTAATTCTATTGTTTCTAAAATGATTCGTTTATAACATACAAATCCAGCAGTTGTATCACGAATTGTTAGGCCAGTAATCATCCTAACATAACTGCTGGCAAAATAGCTCATCAAAACTCTATTCATAGGCCAATTAACTACATTGACACCAGTAATATAACGAGAGCCAATGGCTAAATCTGCACCATTTTTACAAGCTTCATAAAGTTTAATTAAATCATCGGGATTATGACTAAAATCGGCATCCATTTCAAAAATATATTCATATTGATGACTCAAACACCATTTAAATCCAGCAATATATGCTGTACCTAATCCGTTTTTATCTTTACGAGAAAGTAAATGTAACCTACTAAATTCTTTTTGTAGTTTAATTACAATATTTGCCGTTCCATCAGGCGAATTATCATCAACAATTAACAAATCAAATTCGGGCTGCAAACTCATTACTTTTCTAATAATGTTTTCAGCATTTTCTAGCTCGTTATAAGTTGGAATAATTACAATTTTATCGTTCATAAATATTTTCAATATTAATCTTAAACAATTTATTTTGCAATTTACATTATTATTGAAGCAAATATTTTTGAAAATAATTTTGAAAAAAGCAGCTTTTTTTGACCGTGACGGTGTGTTAAACCTTGAAATTGGGGACTATATAAAACAAATTGATGATTTTAAATTGTTACCATTTATTTTCGAAAATTTAAAAAATTTACATAATGAAGGTTATTTATTGTTTGTAATTACCAATCAAGGGGGTATTGCTAAACAATTTTACACACATGAAACATTAAAAAAAATGCATGATTTTTTACAGCATGAATGTAAAAAACATGGTTTTGAATTTACTGAAATATACTATTGCCCACATCATCCAATAACAAGTAATTGTATTTGTAGAAAACCGGGAAGTTTAATGGTTGAAAAAGCCATTGCAAAATTCAATGTGGATGTAAATAAAAGTTTTTTTATTGGCGACAAGGAACGAGACATTACCTGTGCAAATGATGCTGGTGTTAAAGGTTATTTGATTGAACCAAATGACGATTTTACCACAATAATTAATCAAGAAATTAAATTAAACACTTCGTTTAATTAACACTAAATATTACTTTTTTAATGAAAAATATTTTAATAAAAATATCAATATATATCATTTTATCTGTGCTGATAAGTCCAGTTTTTAGCCAATCTTTTACACTTCACGATTTAGATACAATCAATGTAACAATTGATGGAAAAAAACAAGGATTTTGGCGCTATTATTGGCCTAATGATGATTTAAAATACGAAGTTTTTTATGAAAATAATGAAAAACAAGGTATTGAAATTAAATTTTTTGATGCACAAGATTGTATTGAACTTAGTAACACTTTTAAAAATGGTGTTTTGGAAGGGCCAAGTGTTTCATTCTTTCCAAATTGCAGTACACGATGTGAAGAAATTTTTAAAGATGGGGTAAAATATGGTTACGAACGATGCTACGATGAAGCAGGATTTATGCTTACAGAAGGTAATTTTGCTAAGGGAGAATTGGTTGGTTCTTATGCCCATTATGACAAAAAAGGTTATGTAACTTACGAGGCCCCAACTAAGGAGGCAATTACTACCATAAAGTTCGACAAGTTTTTATCTGGTGAATACAAACTAAAAGATTCTACTATTTTTAAAGCTTTTAAGCGAAATACACAATGGAGAAAAATTTCGATGGTAGTAGATATGACCGGTAGTATGTTTCCATATATAGGTCAGTTGCTTATTTGGTTTAAACAAAATTATGAAAGCGAAAAAATTATGTTTTACACTTTATTTAATGATGGTGGCGAACTAGCCGATGAATTAAAAAAAGTAGGGAATGCCGGTGGCGTTTTTTGTTTTGAAGCAAAAGATTTTAAAAAATTTAAAAAAGATGTAGATGAAACACGAAAAAAAGGTGGAGAACGCCAAGGTGGTGACGATGCTGAAAATGATTTGGAAGCCATATATAAGGCTATTACCACTTTAAAAGGATATAGCGATATGGTTTTAGTTGCAGATGACAGCCCAGTCAGAGATATGGCTTTATTGAAAAGAATTAAAAAACCCATACATGTGATCATTTGCGGAAATGCTAAAGGTATTAACTCCGAATATTTAAAAATTGCTTATCAAACTAAAGGAAGTATTCATACTACCAATGATGATTTGGATATGAAAACATTAGTAAATGGATTAGAATTTACCATTGGTGATGATATTTTTCTATTCAAAAATGGTGAATTTATTTGGATGGATGCTGTGGTGAAATAAGGTTAAAATTGTTGTCCCGATAAATCGGGAGTTGAAGTGTTGAAGTGTTGAAGTGTTGAAGTGTTGAATTGTTGAAGTGTTGAATTGTTAAATTGTTGAAGTGTTGAATTGTTGAATTGTTAAATTGTTGAATTGTTAAATTGTTGAAGTGTTTATGTGTTTATGTAAAAGAGGTGTTTATGTATCATAACTCTCATTTCTAAACTCTCAAATCTCATTTCTCAACTCTCATTTCTCAACTCTCATTTCTCACCTCATTTTCATCATTCATACTTTATCATTCATACTTTATCATTCATACTTTATCATTCATACTTTATCATTCATACTTTATCATTCATACTTTATCATTCATACATGCTCTCCACTAATCTTCCAAAACTTCCATTTTCTTTTTCAATAACCTATCGTTAAATTTCCTAATTACTCTTTCATATTCACCAATTGAAAACAATGCTTTCTTCTTGCGCATATAGGTAATTATA
>CANGPW010000109.1 GCA_947456185.1 Bacteroidota bacterium
CAACTAATATGAACAAACACGCAATAGCTATTCATGGCGGAGCAGGAACGATTCTTCGTAACTTAATGACTCCAGAAAAAGAGGCTCAATATAAACTTGGTTTACAAAATGCTTTAGAAACTGGTAATAAAATATTAGCAAGTGGCGGTTCAAGTTTGGATGCAGTAGAAGCGGCCGTAATGAGTATGGAAAATTTTCCGTTATTTAATGCCGGAAAAGGAGCTGTTTTTACCAATAAAGGAACCCACGAAATGGATGCATCAATCATGGAAGGTAAAAACTTGGAAGCGGGTGCTGTTTCTGGAATTAGCAATATTCAAAATCCTGTTCATTTAGCCAAAATAATTATGCAAAAATCTGGACATGTTTTTTTGCAAGGTGCAGATGCCGAATTGTTTGCTAAAACCATGAACTTACCTTTTCAAGACAATGAATATTTTTATACCGATGAACGTTTTAATCAATGGCAAAATGTAAAAGATTCCGACACTTATCAATTAGATCATACCGTTTTAGAAACTGGTGAAAAAAAGTTTGGAACCGTTGGGGCAGTTGCTTTAGACGTTCATGGTAATTTGGCGGCTGCCACTTCTACTGGTGGTATGACCAATAAGCGCTTTGGTAGGGTAGGTGATAGCCCAATTATTGGAGCTGGTACTTATGCCAATAACCATACTTGTGCCATTAGTTGCACTGGACATGGTGAATTTTTTATGCGTGCTGTTGTTGCATACGACATCAGTTGTTTGATGGAATATAAAGCTTATACGCTCCAGCAAGCCTGCAATTATGTGGTAAAAGATAAATTAGTGAATATGGGTGGTGAAGGTGGCTTAATTGGCATGGATGCCTTTGGCAATATTGAACTTTGTTTTAATTCTGAAGGCATGTATCGTGGATTTTCAAAACAAGATGAAGAAGTTTTTATAGCCATTTATGAATAATTTTTTATTCCTAACTTTTTTATAAATTTGAAACAAATAAATTCCTTTTTAATTGTATTTTTATTCAAATTTGGTCTTATTTTCTGGTGATTTTTTTCGAGTTATTAACACCTTATATTAAAAAAAAGCACAAAAAAGCACATATTTTAGTGTTATTTTAATCCTATTTCATATTTTCATGGTTAGATTTACATAATTTATATAAATTTAAAATTTTGATTATTAGTTAAATAATTTATTTTTCTATCATTCCCACTGAAAACTTTTTTTTTACAAAAAAAATATAGTTTATAGCTAAAAGAATTTAATGTTAATGTGCACTATCGGATTTGATTGATTTCAATTATTAATTTGATAAAAATCCGTTTTTACTGGCCAAAAACCCTGTAATGAGCTATAAATACATTAAAAAATTTTAATATATAGAATTTGAAAAAAAAATTAAACAGTTCCTTCAACTTAGTTGGATCATCATTTTTGAATAGCTACCTGATTAATCAAGATGCTGATTTAAAAATTTCGCAATTATTTGTTGAAACAAATAATTTAGGATCTAACTATGTATACTCGGTAGGTTTTTATTCCAACAATTTTGTTTCAAATTATATTAAAGGTAATTAATTAAGTGATAACTTATAATAAAAAATACTTTGTAAACAATATTTTAGGATATCTTAAAATATCTGAATTCAATGCCGTTTCGGCACTGAATATTTTTAAATTAGTTGGTACTAATTTAAAACATCCTCTTACTTTTATTTTTGTATTATACATTATTACAAGTTATGGAATTAACAATATAAAAGCTCAGGCTCCAAAAACAAAAAGTATTAAAACTCCACTAACTCCAACTATTAATATAAGTTGTATTAACACACAAAAATCGTCTGTTAATAAACTTATCTATTTAGGAAAAGTAAATATTATGAATCCAATGTTTGGTGGTTATGAAGTTGTTTGGGGTTTTTGTTGTAAGGATGGCCAGACTTTAAAAAACACAGAAGGAATGCAAGAATCCATTAAACAATGTTCAGTGCTGAATATTCATATTTCTGACTTAAGAAGAGGGGAAATGAATTTATCTCCAATATATAATTGTGATCCAATACTTACAAGTTGCAAAGGTAAATTATTAGCCATTAATAATTCTGCTGATGATAGTGATAAAGATTCATTGGTTTTTGAAATTACAGGACTTGTTAATTATACCCTAAAAAGACAATATAAAATAGTACCAGAACATGAATTGGGTATGGGTAAATTTCAGCAAAGATTATTTGCTACTAATAAGATTCTGTATAAAAAAGTAACTTACAGAAATAATTATAGTGGAGTAATGCCTTTAGGAATTGTAAAACAACTTTCAATTGATATAAAAACAGAAGAATTAAAATTAAAGCCAGATTCAATAGGTGATTTTCTTAATTGGAGTTTTTGCTAAAGAAATAAGAAATAAAAAAGAACGTGGTACCTATCAAAGGGTATACAAGTTAAAAGTTATTGAGTAATAAAATATTAAAAATAAAAAAGTATGAATTCTAAATTTACCAAATCAAGCAATAGTCAGTTGTTAAAATGGCTAAAACTTTTAATACTAACAGTAATTACATTGCCTTCATTTGCTGCAAACTATTATTGGTTAGGTGCTTATGGAGCAAAGCGCGCAGTAAATACAGTAATTCCAACTGTTACCAATAATAATGGAAATTATAGAATAAGAACAGTTCCAGCGCCAACCCCTGATACTATTAAACCAATAGCAATAGCTCAAGATATAACAATTTACTTAAATTCGACAGGGGTTGCAAGCATTACTGCGGCTCAGGTAGATAATGGAAGTACAGACAATATTGGAATTGCAACTAGAACTTTGAGTAAATATAACTTTGATTGTTCAAATGTTGGATTAGTTTTAGTAAAATTATATGTAGCTGATTTTAGTGGAAATATTGACAGTTCTAGTGCTATTATAACCGTTCAAGATACAGTAAGACCCACAGTAGTTTTTAAAAATATTACAGCACAGTTAAATTCAAGTGGAGTTGTAAGTATAACAGGTGCTCAATTAGATAATGGATCATCTGATGCATGTGGTGGATTAACATTTAATGTCAGCCCAAGTTCATTTATATGTACTAATATAGGTGCAAACACTGTTACCTTAACTGTAAACGATATAAATGGAAATTCTAAAACAGCAATAGCCACAGTAACCGTTGCGGATACAGTTAAACCAGTTGTAGTAACACAAAACATCACTGTCCAATTAAACAGCTTAGGTACTGCTTCAATAACTGGCGCTCAAGTAAATAATGGTTCAACAGATGCTTGTGGAATTGCAACTGTAACAGTATCACCAAATACATTTACATGTTCAAATGTTGGTGCTAACACAGTAACATTAACCGTAACTGATGTGAATGGAAATATTAAAACAGGTACTGCAATTGTAACAGTTCAAGATACTGTAAAAACAGTAGTTATAACTCGTGACATTACCGTTCAATTAAACAGTTATGGAGAAGCATTAATCACAGCCGCTCAAGTGAACAATGGTTCAACAGATGTTTGTGGAATAGCAACCTACACAGTATCACCAAATACATTTACATGTTCAAATATAGGAACCAACACAGTTACATTATCAGTAACTGATAATAATGGAAACGTTAATACAGGTTCTGCAATTGTAACTGTTAAAGATACAGTTAGTCCAATAGTAAATACTCATCCATTTGTTTCCATATATTTAAATGCAAATGGTACAGCAAACATTATAAGTTCACAATTTAATAATGGTAGTACTGACAATTGCGGAATAGTAAGTTATTCTGTCTCACCAAGTACTGTTTCATGTTCAGATGTAGGATTTAAAACAATTACATTAACTGCAACAGATGCAAGTGGAAATGTAGGAACAGCAACTGCTACGGCAGTTGTATTTGATCCAATTTTACCTGTAGCAAGACCAAAAGCTAAATTTACATCTTATTTATCCGCAAGTGGTCAATCAATTATTACTCCTGCTTTAATAGATAGTGCAAGTTCTGATAATTGTACCATTACAAGTATCGTTTTAGGCCAAAGTGCTTTCAATTGTTCACATGTAGGTGACAACAATGTTGTATTTTCTGTTCAAGATCTAAATGGAAATTCTCGTTCAGCTAATGTAATTGTAACAGTTGTTGATACTGTTGCTCCAATCGCAATATCTAAAAATATTTCAGTTCAATTAAATTCAAGTGGAGTTGTAAGTATAACAGGTGCTCAAATTAATAATGGCTCTTCGGATTTTTGTGGTATAGCTTCCTACAGTGTTTCACCAAATACATTTAGTTGTTCAGATGTTGGCTCAAATACAGTTACATTAACAGTAACTGATGTGAATGGAAATGTAAAAACTACATTGGCAACTGTAACAGTAGGAGATACTGTAAAACCAGTTGTAATTACCAAAAACATCATAGTTCAATTAGATGCTACTGGTAATATAACAGTAGTTGGATCTGAAGTAAATAATGGTTCAAGTGATGCTTGTGGTATTGCTTCAATGACAGTTTCACCAAATACATTTAACTGTTCAAATATTGGTGCTAATACAGTAACCTTAACAGTAACAGATAATAATGGAAATGTAAAAACAGGAACAGCCACAGTAACCATTCAAGATACAGTAAGACCATTAGTTGTAACTCAAAACATCACAGTTCAATTAGATGCAACAGGGAATTCTTCTATTACAGCTTCTCAAATAAATAATGGCTCGACCGATTCATGTGGAATAGCAACTGTAACAGTTTCACCAAATACATTTACATGTTCAAATATTGGTGCTAATACAGTTACTTTAACAGTAACTGATAATAATGGAAATGTTCAAACAGGAACAGCAACAGTAACCGTTCAAGATTTAACATCACCTGTTGCTATAGCAAAAAATATCAATGCTTATTTAAATGCTTCCGGAACTATAACAATAACAGGAGCTCAAGTAAATAATAACTCAACAGATGCTTGTGGAGGATTTACTTATTCAGTATCTCCAAATACTTTTAACTGTTCAAATATTGGTGCCAATACAGTTACATTAACAGTAACTGATGGAAGTAATAATTCATCAACTGCTACTTCAATTGTAACTGTAATTGACACGGTGGCTCCAACTGTTTCTACTCAAAACATCACAGTTCAATTAGATGCAACAGGAAACACTTCTATTACAGCTTCTCAAATAAATAATGGCTCGAGTGATGCTTGTGGAATAGCAACTGTAACAATTTCACCCAGTTCGTTTACTTGTTCAAATGTTGGAAGAAATACTGTAACCTTAACAGTAACTGATACAAATGGTAATAGCAAATCTAGTTTTGCAACGGTAACAGTTCGAGACATTACAGCACCGATTGCTACTGCAAAAAATATCAATGCTTATTTAAATTCAGCTGGAACAGTTTCAATTACAGGTGCTCAATTAGATAATGGATCATCAGATGCATGTGGTGGATTAACATTTACTGTAAGTCAAAATACATTTAACTGTTCAAATGTTGGTCCTAATTCAGTAATATTTACTGTTACTGATGCAAATAATAATAGATCTACTGCTTCAACAACAGTAACAGTAATTGATACAGTAAGCCCAGTAGTTTTAACTCAAAATATCACTGTTCAATTAGATGCAACAGGAAACACTTCAATAACAGCTTCTGAAATAGATAATGGCTCGAGTGATTCATGTGGAATAGCAACTATAACA
>CANGPW010000110.1 GCA_947456185.1 Bacteroidota bacterium
GTGTGGTGTAGGAGGGAATCGAACCCCCGACACAAAGATTTTCAGTCTTTTGCTCTACCGACTGAGCTACTGCACCGTTTTGTGGGAGCGCAAAAGTAGTTTTTTTAGCATTTTATACAAGTTATTTTCCAAAAATTTTTAAAATATAAACAATAAGGCTACTAAATCAATTCATTTTCAGAAACTAACAAAAAAATATATTTTTAAATATACTAATTATTCTAATTTAAATAAATTGTTTTTTTTACTTTAGTTCGTTTCAAATAAATATTATTTATAATTGCGCTTATTCAATCATTGATTATGATATCACAAATACTTTTTGTAATTATTACAGGCATTGCCACCTATTTTTTTGTAAAAAACTTAGGTAAAATCAGGCGTAATATATTGTTAGGTAAAGACGTTTACAGAAGCGACAATAAGCCAGAACGTATAAAAACCATGATGCGTGTGGCTTTTGGCCAAAGTAAAATGGGAACAAAACCATTGCCCGCATTTTTGCATTTTATAGTTTATGCCGGTTTTATTCTTATCAATATTGAAGTTTTAGAAATATTAATTGATGGCATATTCGGAACTCACAGGGTACTTTCATTCCTAGGCCCTGTTTATAATTTTGCCATTGGCTTTTTTGAAATATTGGCGTTTGGCGTATTAGTAGCTTGTATTATATTTTTATGCAGGCGATTTGTAATAAAAATTGGCCGTTTTCAAAGTCCAGAGTTAAAAGGGTTCCCCAACAAAGATGCTGCCATTATATTAATTATAGAAATAGTTTTAATGGGCGCTTTGCTTAAAATGAATGCTGCTGATCAACTATTGCAAAGCAAACATATAACACATTATATTTCGGCCGGCTCCTTCCCCATAAGTTCTTGGTTATTTGTTCCAATTTACCAAAACTTTTCAACCGAAACATTAATAGCGTTTGAACGAATTACTTGGTGGTTTCATATTTTAGGAATATTTGCATTCATGAATTACCTTCCTTTTAGCAAGCATTTTCATGTTATTTTAGCTTTTCCAAATACTTATTATTCAAATTTAAAAGCAAAAGGCAATTTAAATAATATGGAATCGGTTACGCAAGAAGTAAAATTAATGCTTGATCCTAGTGCTAACGTTCCTGAAGGTTACGAAGCTCCAATGAGTTTTGGGGTAAAAGATGTAACTGATTTAACATGGAAAAATTTAATGGATGCTTATAGTTGTACTGAATGCGGAAGATGTACAAGTAGCTGTCCTCAAAACCAAACTGGAAAGCTTCTATCGCCACGAAAAATTATGATGGATACGCGCGATAGATTAGAGGAAGTGGGACGAAATATAGATGCAAATAAAGGCACATTTGTAGCCGATGACAAAAACTTACACAGTTATATTAGCGAAGCTGAATTATGGGCTTGCAATACTTGCAATGCATGCGTAGAAGCTTGTCCAATAAACATTAATCCAATGGAAATAATAGTGGAAATGCGCAGGTTTAAAGTAATGGAAGAAACAAAAGCACCAGCATCTTTGAACAGCATGTTTAATAACCTTGAAAACAATCAAGCTCCTTGGCAATTCAGTCCAATGGACAGAGCAAACTGGACACAAGAGTAGATTGAGAGATGAGAGATGAGAGTTGGGGTAGGAATAAGATAACTTCCATACTTCCCTCGAATAGTATCTGAAATAAGAGATTGAAATAATTTTATACAATTCAACTTATAAATTAAATCAATGATGAGAATTTTGAATAATGTAATTTATGTTTTAAAAACACAAATTACATTATTGAATTATTTACCAAATAAAACACTCACTTTATTCGTTAAATTTGTTGGTTGAGTATCGATTTCTTTAATGAATTTAACGGATATTTGAGATCTATTTATTCCTTTGCTAGCTAAATATAACATGATGTCTGCAACTCTTAGTTTAACAGCGTAATCATTATTTATTTCTTTTTTGTAATAATAACCAATCAATAATATATTATTTTTTTTCAAAAAAGGTAATACAGAGTCAAGAGCTAATATTGCATCAGAATTTAGTTTAAATACATTTTTATTAAAAATGATAGAAAAACTGTCAACTTTATTGAATTTGTAAAACTGTTCGGTCTTTAAATTAAAAATATTTGTTTTATTTTTATTGAATTCATATTTATAAAGTGGACTATTTAAATCAATAAAAGATTCCAATAATTTAAGATTTGAAATAAGTGAGTCCATCTGAAAATCTTGACGGTAAAGTATTGACAAAAAAGTATCTAAACTACTTTGCATTATATTTAACTTGTCTTCTTGACTATATAAAATATCATCATTGGGCTTATATAATTCGTATAGCAATAGCTTTTCATCAATGAAATTATTAATTTTATCACGAATTTGAATAGCCTCCAATTGAATGGCTTTATTTGTTAAATTATTTGAATCAACTTGACCAGAAACATTGTTAATAATTGATAAAAAAAATAAAACTAAAACTAATTTCAAATTATTAGTCATTGTATTTTGCAATTAATGAATTAATATTATTCTGTAATTCTTTAATTTTTTGCAATTGTTGCGTATTTGTAATTTTATATTTTTTAAGTATTTTTTCAATATCAATATCAATTTTAGACATCTCTTTTTTGACATTAATTAATCCAGGATTGGTTTTAGCAACATTGATTAAACCTGTTAAGCGTTCATTTAATTTATCAATTTCATCATCAATAACTTGATCGTTTGCTGGTTCTTTTTTTGCTATTCTAGGTTGTGGTTTATTAAACATAAAAGCAATTCCAATTTCGTTTTGGGCTGGAGCTAAATTTTGTAAATCGTTTACATGATAATAGTAAGCGTAGTTAATAGCCAATGATTTAAAGTTAAATCCTGCAGCCATTATAACCGAACCATTTGTTCTATATCCACTTGTAAAAGATACAATATCACTCCAAGACCCACCAACTAACATGTCAATCATATGAGGGCTGTTAGTTAAATTATAATAATTAACCATTGGTTTGATTTTCCATTCTTTATTAGCTCCTGAATAAATGTTCCAGGCAGCATTAGCTATTAGAAATGAATTCAATGGTTTATCACCAGTAATGATCATAGGAAATGAAATACCCACTTCCACACTCTTTTTGTATCTGTAGGTAGCACCGGCTCCACTTGAAACCATGATCTTGTTTAAGTCAGGTGAATTAATAGTATAGTCAGTCAAATCATTTTGACCGTTTAACAACTCACTTTTAATATTAAGCTGTGTAAAGCCTAATGAAAGGCCTAACGACAAGTTATTATATTTATCAAATTTTACTAATTTGCTATAAGCTCCTTCTGCATTTATTGTTTGTAATGCAGCTACAGAGGTTGTTAAAACTTTTGCTCCAATTCCAGTTCCATTTGTAAGTGGGGAATATATTGCAAAATTATAAGAACGTTGAGATCCATCTATCCCACCAACAACTCCTCTTGCATTGAAACAAGTATAGATGTTATCAGATGAATTTGATAATGATGGATTATACAAAAATGGGTTCAATAAATTAGTGTAAATGTTACTTCTATCTTGAGCAATTAAATTGCTCATAGATAGAAGTAAAATGATGCTGATGTTATATATTTTTCTCATTATTTTTAATTATTTAATTATTGATTTACAATAGTTATTACTCCTTTAAATTCAATTCCGTTGATATTATTTTTAAATACATAGAAATAAGCTGCAGTTTGCAATTTGTTTCCATTGTATGTACCATCCCAATCATTATTATAATTGTTTAGCGCTTTATAAACTACCAGGCCATATTCATTATAAATTGTTAAAGAATAATCTTTATATAATTCAACATTACTTATTTCGAAATTATCATTTACACCGTCACCATTTGGCGACATGTAGTTATTAGCTGGTAACGCTTGCTTAGTTTTAATTACTTCATTAACATTTATAATAATTACGTTGGTATCACTTTTTGAATCCGGATCAATATCTGAAACTATTACAACTAATCTATATTGATTTTTATTTGCATAATTCAATTCAGATATCACTGTAATTTCTCCTGTATTTTCATTGATTACAAATGGCAATGTTTCATTAGCATTTTGAATTATTTTATAATTCAATAATTGAGAAGATTCTGGATTATTAGCATTAACCGTTCCTACAAATTCTCCTAACAATGCATTTTCATTTATTGCAAAAGTATCTTGTATTAATACAGGTGCTTCATTTACATCAATTATGTTTATGACAAAAGATTGTTCAAAAAATTCATTGTTTTTATCCGTAGTTCTTAATCTAATAGTATAAGAATTTTTAGATTCAAAATCAGCAACTATATTACTAGTTATTGAATTACCTGAAATATTAAAACTTAAATTATCAGTTGAACCAGTTCCACTAACTAAAGTGTAAGTGAATGCATCAATTGCATCTGCATCATTTGAAGTTAATGATCCAATTACTTTTCCTTTATTAGAGTTTTCAGTTAAAATATTTGATGATAATGAAATTCCTAAAGGAGCATCATTTACATCATTAATATTAATTGTGATCTGTTTTTCAATCCATGAGTTAGTTATATCTGTTGTTCTAATTCTTATAGAATAACTTGCTTTTTGCTCATAATTAAAAATTACATTACTCAATAATGAATCATTTCTAATAATAAATTTATTATTATCTAATGCTCCTGATCCACCCACTAATGAATAAACAAAACCATTAACTTGATCTGGATCCATAGAAGAAAGCTGTCCAATATAGCTTCCAGCGGCAATATTCTCATCAATTTTATTATTGTTTATATCAATTGCAACTGGGGCATCAGAAGAATCTATAATATTAACAACAAATTGTTTAATCATTATACCACCTTTTCTATCGTTTGTTTGTAAATAAATTAAATAGAAGTTTTTAGATTCATAATCAAAAACAGTATTTGATCTTAATTCATTTCCAACTAAGAAGAAATCACTATTGTTATTATTTGCTCCATTATAAAATGTATAACTGAAATTATCTAAAACATCTTCGTCAATTGTACTTAAATCAGCTATTTTTCTACCAATGGAAGCGTTTTCAGCAATTAACACATTCGATAAAATTATGTCTGTTGGAGCGTCATTAGTATCTGATATTGATATGTTAAATATTTGTTCTAGTAAACCACCTCTTCCATCATCTGTTTTAACTCTAATAGAATAATTATTTTTTACTTCATAGTTAAAGATCGTGTTTGATCTTAATATATTATCTGTAATAATAAAGGCAGAGTTATCATTTGATCCTGTTCCAGTTACAAGCGAATAAGTATAATCAATATTAAAATCTTGACTTGTAGTACTAAAGCTACCAATCGTTGACCTTATGATATTGTTTTCATTTAAATAATTATTACTTAAATATATTTGAATAGGTCCATCGTTTGCATTTAATACTGTTACCGTAAATACTTGTTGGTAGTTACCGCCATTGCCATCATTCGTATTCATTCTGATGCTATAGCTATTTTTCTTTTCAAAGTCAAAGATGCCATTGCTATACAATGAATCATTTGATATTCTAAATGAACCGTTATTGTTACTTCCTAAGCCTGCTACTAAGCTATAGGTAAAGCTTGTGTTGCCTGCATCTATATCGGTTGATGTAATCTTACCAATGAATGTTCCAGCTGCTAAGTTTTCTGCTATGCTTAAGTTA
>CANGPW010000111.1 GCA_947456185.1 Bacteroidota bacterium
GGAATCGTTAAATTTTCAAGTGGAGTAAGCATTTTATCTATGCGAAAAAACGCATTGGTAAACTGTTTTATTTTAAAAGGATTTCCGCCATGGAGTTCACTTAAGTCGGCAAAAAGCTTGAATAAATCGGCTATATCTGAATTAGTCATTGGTATTATTTTTTGTAAAATAGGGTTGAAAAAATGCTAACCAAATGTATAATAATATGGTTGCCATTCCGGCAATAAAAAATATCAGTGAAACTGATTTTGGAACATTCAAATAAAAATCTTTTAGCATCCAAGCGCTGTTAGCAAGTATCCAAAATATGATAGCTAAATTGACTAAAACTGATTTTAAATTTTGACTTGATAAATAGGTAACATAAAATGCCATGGCAAGCGTAGGTATAATCATCAATGCACCTGCAGTTTTAAATTCCATCATCCAACATAAATCTTTTACTAACCAAAAAACGATGTGTAGGTTTTCTGTTTTCCGAATTTTATCAATCATTTTAAATGACAATCTTAAATTTCTTTGCCTTTGGCAATAATAGGAAATTTGTTCAATTTCTCTTTCAATATTGAGTTGATATTTGCTTTTGTCATAGAATTCAACCATAGGCAAACTCAAATGATAGTTGTAATAATAAAATTTATTTCTTCTTCTTTTTTGATCCTGTTTTTTGAATATTTGAATATCCAATTTCATTGTTTAAAACAGCACTTTCATAGTCAACCATGATTAAGTTTAAAGGATAATAATCGTACAATAAAACTATTCTGTGAGTAATACCTTTATCTGTATAATTATCAATGGCAGCAATGGTATAAGACCGTCCGCCCATAGAACATGGAAGGCGTTTTCCATCTAAATTTTTTGTACTGAAAAACGCTTGGCTTAATCCTTTTCCTGTTAATGAATCTACATTGGTTTTGTCGTAAATTTCATTTCTACTATATATTTCAATTCCAACAAATTCAGGTTTGCTTGGATTACAAGGTTTAATGAATAATTGATTACCAACTTTAATAGATAGCTGATTTTTTTGCTGTGCAATGGAAAGCAAATTGGTGATTAAAAAAATAGAGAAAAAAAATGTTTTCATATTATGCTTTTACAACTAAAACTGGAATATTTACTAAATGCCTCACTTCATCAACAGTTGAGCCAAAAATAATATCGCTGATACCCGCATGTCCATGAGCGCCTAAAACCAAAACATCAATATTGTTTTCAACAATAATTTTGGCAATTTCCTTAGCCCTATTTCCAAAGCCCAATTGTGTTTTAGTGTTAAAACCAAGTTTTGTTAAATCATTGCTATACGATTCCAAATTATTTAAATCCGATTTTGTTTCCAAATCCAATGCATCTTTTCCCAATCTTTTTGCCATGGCCGATTCAACAATATGAATCAATAAATAATCAATTTCTTTTCCTCCTAAAGTAAGCGCATGTTGAATGGTAGCTTGATCTTGTTTTCCAAAATCTACTGAAATAGCAATGTGTTTATATTTAGCAAATTCAATTTTCTTGATATGCAATGCATTGGCATGTGGTACCACATGTTTGTGTTTGTTCAGTTTAATAAATAATGGATTAAACGTAATGTAAAACAACAAACCAAGGGCAAAAATACAAACTGCAATTACAATTATTTTTATATATAAATAATTAGAATTAAGCATTGTAAATAATTTATATACTTCGTCAAAAACCAATTTAATATTTAAACCAATAATTAAAATAGCAGCAATCCATGCCAATATTTTCACCCAATTTTTGATGGCAAATTCACCCATTAATTTTTTACTACTGGTAAAATGAATCAATGGAATTACAGCAAAACCTAATTGTAAACTTAATATTACTTGGCTTAAAACTAATAATTCACCCAGTTTTTCATTTCCAAAAATTAAAATAGTAAATACAGCGGGAACTATTGCAATTAAACGTGTTACCAACCTTCGTAACAAAGGACTGATACGTAAATTCAAATAACCTTCCATGATTATTTGTCCGGCTAAAGTTCCAGTAATAGTTGAACTTTGTCCTGCACAAATTAACGCAATGGCAAATAGGGTAGGGGCAATGTTTCCAAACAAATTTTGTAACAATAAATGTGCGTCTTGAATGCTTGAAATATTGTTATATCCCAATTTAAAAAAAGCAGTTGCCGCTAAAATAAGGATGGCAGCATTTACAAAAAATGCCAAATTCAAAGCTACAAATGAATCTATAAAATTATACTTTAAAGCAGTTTTTATACCCGAATATGTTTTTTCGATTTTTCGAGATTGTACCAAAGCAGAATGTAAATATAAATTATGCGGCATCACTGTAGCACCAATAATTCCAATGGCAATATAAAGCGCATTTCCATCCAAATTGGAAGGAATAAAACCTTTACTTACTTCTAATAAATTTGGTTTCACAATGATTAACTCAACAATGAATGAAATGCCAATGATACTTACCAATGAGAATATAAACATTTCCAATTTCCGAACGCCTTTATTAATTAATAAAAGCAATAAAAAAGAATCGAAAACAGTAATCAATACACCGTAAAGTAATGGTAAATCAAACAATAAATTTAAACCTATGGCCATTCCAATAATTTCAGCCAAATCGCAGGCTGCAATAGCAATTTCAGCAAAAACATATAAGGAAATATTTGTCCATTGAGGGTATTGTTGGCGGCTTGCTTGCGCTAAATCCCAACCTTTTACAATTCCTAATCGGGCTGCTAAACTTTGAAGTAGTAATGCCATTAAATTACTCATGAGCAATACCCATACTAGCTTATATCCAAAAGCACTTCCACCCGCAATGTCTGTAGCCCAATTCCCGGGATCCATGTAACCAACACTTACTAAATAGGCTGGTCCAATAAATGCCAATAAGGTACGCCACCAGTTTTTTTGAACAGGTACTTTTACACTTTCATGTATTTCACTCAATGATTTATCAGAATTGGTTTTCATTTATTTTAGCACTGCAAAAATAAAAAGTTAGACGTATCTAACAAGAACTTTTTTCTTAAAAATTTATCAATAAAAACTTTTCAATTGCTAATTTGATTTTCCTTTACAGATTAAATGCATTTTGTTATAAATATCAAACTTTTCGGTATTTTTTTCATATAAAGAAACGTTATGATTATTAGAATTTTGTTCTAAAAAATTAGAATTTTTTTTAGATTTTTTTTCTTTATTCGAATTTACCTTAAGGTATTTGCAGGTATTTATGCGTTTGTAAGCTAATTTTCCATTTTGGATTTTGCTTTACATAATCAATGATTAAAGGTAAAACTTGTTCCGCTTTATCCCATTCAGGTTGTAGGTATAAAATACAATTTTCATTCACCAAAGCTGCATATTTTTCGGCCCATTCAAAGTCTGATTTATTGAATACAACAATTTTTAATTCATTGGCTTTTTCAATCACTTCCAATAATGGCTCTTTGAATTTTTTTGGCGAAACACAAATCCAATTCCAGTTTCCACTTAAGGGACTTGAACCACTGGTTTCAATATTGGTTTCAATATTATTTTGCTGAAGCAATGTTGTTAATTCATCTAATTGATGTAAAAGAGGCTCACCGCCAGTAATGACTGCCATTTCAGCTTTGGCATCTTTTACATATTCAAGAATGTTATTGATATTTATTTGAGGATGCGCATTGGCATCCCAACTTTCTTTTACATCGCACCAAACACAACCTACATCGCAACCTGCCAAACGGACAAAATAGGCTGCTCTTCCAGTATGAAAACCTTCTCCTTGAATGGTGTAAAAATGTTCCATTAATGGAAGTGTATTTATGCTCATTTGTTATTTATTGCAAAGAAATAGAAAGATTGGTGAAATGAAATAAATGCTATTTATAAAAATCCTAACTGTAATTTAGCCGATTCGCTCATTAATTCCTGACTCCATTGCGGGTCAAAAGTTACACGAACTTCTACATCTTTTACTCCTGTAATTAAACTCAATTTCTCTTTTATTTCAGCGGGCATACTTTGCGCAGCAGGACAAAAAGGAGAAGTTAACGACATCACAATTTCAATGTTCAATTCATTGGATACATTTACTTCGTATATCAATCCCAATTCATAAATATTTACTGGAATTTCCGGATCGTAAATGGTTTGAATGACTTCAATGGCTTCGTTTTGAACATCTACAAATGTGCGAAGTGGTTTATGTTCTATATTTGTTTCTTCCATATTATTTTTAAAATTATAAATTCAAATTACGAAATTCGAAAATAAAAGTGAGTACTTTTCGAATTTAGTATTTTGTTTTTCGTGCTTAATTATTTTTACTGTTATAAGCTAGTGCGTACAATTTTATTTGTTTAATCATGCTTATAAATCCATTGCTTCGTTGGCTTCCAATCATGCGGCTCATGCCAATTTTTTCAATGAAAAATAGTTCACTATTTAATATTTCATTTGGCGTTTGATTGCCCCAAATAGTTACCAATAAATACACCAAACCTTTTGTAATTTCTGTATTGCTATCAGCTTCAAAATGTACATTTCCATCTACAAAAGTAGGGAAAAGCCATACTTTGCTTTGGCAACCTTTTACAATAAAATCTTCCGTTTTATGAGCTTCAGGCATGGCAGGTAATTTTTTACCTAAATCCATTAAGTAAAACAATATGCTTTCCATATCGCCATCGAACAACTCAAAGTTTTCAATGATTTCGTTTTGTATGTCTATTATTTTTTTCAAATAGTTCTTAATTTTAGTACCTAGTTTTTAGTTTTTTTATACCATAGATTACAATGATTTATACTTTAATTTTCTGTGTAATCTGTGCAATCTGTGGCTATCTTTTTACCAATTTCTTTACAGCTTCCAAAAACACATCCACTTCTTCCAACGTATTGTAAACCGAAAACGAGGCACGAATGATTCCATCTACACACAAACGATTCATTAATGGTTGTGTACAATGATGACCCGTTCTTACTGCAATTCCTTTTGCATCTAGCATCATACCTGCATCAAAATGATGCATGCCGTTAATGATAAATGATTGAACAGAGACTTTTTGTTTGGCTGTTCCTATTAAGTTGATAGGTTGTGTCTCGACTCCGCTCGACATGACAGTTGATAGGTTTATAGCATTCAATCCATCAACACAATGTTTTAATAATTCATTTTCATGCTTTGCAATATTTTCTTTGCCAATTTCATTGATAAAATCTAAAGCATATTTAAAAGCAATTACATCACCAATATTGGGTGTTCCTGCTTCAAATTTATAAGGAATTTCGTTGTAAGTAGTTTTATCAAAACTCACTTCTTTTATCATTTCCCCACCACCTTGATAAGGAGGCATGGCTTCTAATAATTCACGTTTGCCGTATAAAACACCAACTCCAGTTGGGCCATATAATTTATGCGATGAAATGGCTAAAAAATCACAATCTAAATCTTGAATATCAACTTCTAAATGCGAGCAAGCTTGTGCGCCATCTAACAAAACTTTAGCGCCTACTGCATGTGCTTTTTCTATTATTTCCTTCACAGGATTGATAGTTCCTAAAGCATTACTCACCCAAACGCAAGCTACCATTTTGGTTTTGGACGAAAGCATTTTATCATATTCATCCATTAATAATTCACCAGCATCGTTGATGGGAATTATCTTTAAAATGGCACCTTTTTCTTTGCAAATCATTTGCCAAGGA
>CANGPW010000112.1 GCA_947456185.1 Bacteroidota bacterium
AACTTTAGCTCCTCTTTTACGTAATAAATCAACTGCTGCTTCAAAATCACCATTGGTTTCAGTTAAAGCTTTTTTACAATCCATCATTCCTGAACCAGTCATTTGGCGTAATTTGTTTACATCTGCTGCTGTAATCGACATATATTTTTATTTGTTTTTTATTTATTTTTTTGAAAAACTAGGAAATTCTGATTAAAAAATCAGCAAATTCCATTTTATAAAAAAGAGAATTTGAAACTAAATCCAAATTCTCTTTTCTTTAAATATTATTATAAAAGTTTTATAAATTAAGCTTCAATTGTTTCAGTTTCTGCTACAACAATTGTTTCTTTATCGCTTTCTTTTTCTTTATCGCTTTTACGTTCAGCCATACCTTCAACTATTGCATCTGTTAAGTACTTAGTAATTAATGCGATTGATTTTGCTGCATCGTCATTTGCTGGAATTGGATAATCAATATTGTTTGGATCAGTATTGGTATCAACTAAAGCAAAAGTTGGAATATTTAAACGCATTGCTTCAGCTACTGCTAAATGTTCGCGTTTTGCATCAACTATAATTAAAGCAGCAGGCGTGCGATTCATATCCGCAATTCCACCAACTAATCTAGTTAATTTATCTTTTTCTCTATCTAACATTAAACGCTCTTTTTTGTTGATATTAGTATAAGTACCATCGATACCCATCTTTTCAATCATTTGCATTTTTTTGATAGACTTACGAACAGTTTGGAAGTTAGTTAACATTCCACCTAACCAACGTTCAGTTACGTAAGGCATGTTAACACGTTTAGCTTCAGCTTCAATAATTTCTTTAGCCTGTTTTTTAGTTGCCACAAACATTACTTTGCGACCAGAGCGAATGATATTTTTTAATGCGTGAGCAGCTTCTTCTAATTTAACTGCAGTTTTATTTAAATCTATTAAGTGAATACCGTTCTTTTCCATGAAAATATACGGTGCCATTTTAGGGCTCCACTTACGGGTAAGGTGACCAAAGTGCACACCTGCTTCCAATAATTCTTGTTGAGTAATTTTTGCCATTTTTATGTGTACCTTTTGATTAACGTTTAACAAATTGGAAACGCTTGCGAGCTTTTTTCTGACCAGGTTTTTTACGTTCTACCATTCTTGGATCACGTGTTGTTAAACCAACTGCTTTTAAGGCAGGTTTCAGTTCGGCATCGAATTTTACAAGCGCTCTTGTAATTCCTAAACTAACTGCTTCGGATTGGCCTGATGTTCCACCACCATTCACAAGTACTCTTACATCATACTGACCAACAGTGTTGGTAACCTCAAAAGGTTTTAAAGCAGCATTTTGCATTACAAGTGATGGAAAGTATACTTTCACATCTTTACCGTTTACCGTTACATTGCCCGTTCCTACTGATAGGTACACTCGAGCAACAGCAGTTTTTCTTCTTCCTAGTGCGTTATTCACTTCCATTTTTAAAATTTAAGTTCTTTTGGTTGTTGAGGAGCATGAGGATGTTCTGCACCTTCATAAACATAAAGGTTGCGGAATATTTCTGCACCCAATTTGTTTTTAGGTAACATACCTTTTATTGCATGTTCTACAACGTAAGTTGGTCTACGAACCAATAACTGCTTTGCAGTTTCAGTTCTCAATCCACCTGGGTGACCAGAGTAGAATTTGTATTCTTTATCGTTTAATTTATTTCCAGTAAAGCGTACTTTACTAGCGTTGACAACTATAATATTATCTCCACAATCAACATTTGGTGTAAAGTTTACTTTGTTCTTTCCACGCAACATGTTTGCTAATCTTGTAGAGAAACGTCCTACAGTTTGTCCCTCAGCGTCAAATACATACCAGTCTTTATTGACAGTAGCTTTGTTTGCCGATATTGTTTTGTAACTCAATGAATCCACAGCTTTATTCTTTTTTTTAAGGGTGGCAAAAGTATATCATTATGTTTACAATAACAAACACTTGTAGAAAAAATTGTAAAAAAAGTTTAAAATAATTCAATTAAACTTAATTTTCTAATTTCTAGAATATTATACTTTACCTATTTTTTAAAATGAGGGCAATGATAATCAAACTTTTTATAAATTGACTTGAAAACTGTAATTTAAAATTTTTATTTGGATGAGAAAAAGCACTTTTTCGGAGGAAATTTTAAAACTCATAATTTATCAACCGGCTGACGCCTTTCCAAACCTTAACCTATGCTCAAACGTCTGACGGTGTGTTAAAAATTCTTTTTTATTACCTCAAAAAAACTTGGATATAATACAGTTGATGAGGCAATTAAAGTTTTACTGAAAATATAATCATCATTTCCTTCAAATGTACTGAGCTTTCCGCCAGCTTGTTGAACTATAAAAGCACCACCTGCCACATCCCAAGGGTGCAGTCCATATTCAAAAAAACCATCAAATCGGCCACAAGCAGTGTAAGCCAAATCGACAGCGGCACTTCCCATTCTGCGCATTCCTTGTGTATTTATCATTAAATATTTGAGTGTAGCCAAATAGTTTTCCATAACTTCAAAATCGTAATAGGGAAAACCGGTGGCCAAAAGCGATTTACTTAAATCAGGATTTTGTTTTACATGAATGATTTGATTGTTTAAATAAGCCTTGCTACCTTTCCAGGCATAAAACATTTCGTCTCTATTGCATTCATAAACTACTCCCAATTTTAATTCTTTATTTTGCATAAGCCCAATGCTTACACTAAAAACTGGAAGGCTATGAATGAAATTGGTGGTGCCATCCAACGGATCAATGATCCACATGAACTCTTTTTCTTCGGTGACAATGGTTTCTTCTTCTGTAATATAACCTGCCTGCGGCAATAATTTTTGCAAACCTTCCACTAACATTTGTTCCGCGGTTTTGTCTACATAACTTACTAGTTGATTAAAAGTTTTGGTTTCCACCTTATCGTAACTAAAACCTTTGCTTTCTTTCATTATAAACTCGCCAGCTTTTTTAGCCAAAGTGCAAGTATCAATACATAGTTTTTCAAAATTTATCATGGGGGTAAAAATAGTATTACTACATGATAATCTAAATTTTTTATCATAAATAAAGGTGTAACTTTAAATAAATAATTTATTAAAACCTGTAAACTTATTTACTGTAAGTGTGTTTAATCAAAATAATAAAGTAAATAAATTGCAAAGCAATGAAAACTGAACTCAATGAAATAATGATAGACCGAGTAATAGAAATGGCTTGGGAAGACAGAACTCCTTTTGACGCCATTGAATTTCAATTTGGTTTAAAGGAGGCAGATGTAAAGGTTTTGATGAAAAACAATTTAAAATTCAGTAGCTATAAATTATGGCGAAAAAGAGTTGAAAATTGTAAAACAAAACATAGTGCCAAACGCAACAGTGACATTGATAGATTCAAATTCAATTTACAAAGAAGTATTTCAAACAATAAAATTTCGAAACGATCATGAACCAAAACAAAACATTTATTTTAGCAGGTGCTTCAAGTGCCATTGCAAAGCAAACAGCTATATTTTTAAAAGATAAAGGCTATCAAATTATTGGTATTAGTACCAAACCAAAAGATTTTGATTACGATGAATTTTACGAAGTGCCAAGCTATGATTTTGGAAATTTCCCAGCTATAGAAAAGCCAATTGACGGATTGGTATATTTTCCAGGAACCATTAATTTAAAACCATTTGCTAGGTTAACAGCAGCAGAATTTAACAACGATTTATCAATCAATTCGTTGGGTGCAGTTGCATTTGTGCAAGCCTATTTGGTAAATTTAAAAAAATCGGAAAATGCATCCATCGTATTTATAAGTACCGTAGCGGTAAGTACCGGAATGCCTTTTCATAGTTCTATTGCCATGGCAAAAGGAGCAGTTGAAGGATTAACAAAAGCGTTATCGGCTGAATTAGCTCCCAATATTCGGGTAAATTGCGTAGCACCGTCATTGGTCAATTCGCCATTAGGAAGTAAATTTATTAGTTCACCAGAAAAAATAGAGGCCATGCAAAAAAGAAATCCTTTGCGGAAAATTGGAGAACCAACCGACATTGCCAATGCTATTGTATTTTTATTATTGGAACAATCGGCTTGGATTACCGGACAAGTTTTGGCTGTAGATGGAGGAATGAATAATATTAAAAATGGATAATTCAATAAACACTTGTCTTCGTTTTGATGAAATTACGCAAATGGAGCAACGCAAAAGAGCCAACCTCATTAATTCGATTGGTGGCTTTAAAAGCGTGTGTTTAATTGGAACTGTTAACAATGAAAATCAAAGTAATTTAGCCATTTTCAATTCCATTGTTCACATAGGTGCAAATCCTCCTTTAATTGGATTTTTTGTAAGACCCGATTCGGTGGAAAGACATACGCTTGCTAATATTTTACTCACAGAATATTACACCATTAATCATATCAACGAAGTAATTTATAAGCAAGCACACCAAACAGCTGCTCGTTATGAAAAAGAAATATCGGAGTTTGAAGCTACGCAATTAACAGCTGAATATAAAGATAATTTTAAAGCGCCATTTGTGCAAGAAAGTTTTATTCAATTGGGTGTTCAATTGAAAGAAAAAATAACTGTTCAAAGCAATCAAACTATTTTATTAATTGGTGAAATAAAACTAATAAACTTTCCAACTAACTGCATGGAAAATGATGGTTTTATAGATTTAGAAAAGGCGCAAACTATTACTTGCAGCGGGCTCGACAGTTATTCTAAAACTAAAAAAATAGCACGATTAAGTTATGCCAAACCAAATACAACACCAACTATTATTTTATAATAATACAAGTAATTTATTGCCATGCAATGGCCATGTAAATTACTTTGGAAAAATATTAAGTGACGAAGAAATATTGCATTATTTTAATGAATTAAATGATACAATAGCATGGAAAAACGATGAAGTAATTATTTTTGGAAAATTG
>CANGPW010000113.1 GCA_947456185.1 Bacteroidota bacterium
AAACCAAGCAATAGCCGTTCGTTTAGTAAAGACAAGTCAGAAGGAAGTTGGGAGAAAAAACCGTTTGAAAAGAAATCGTTTGGCGATGATAAATTTTCGGATAGCCCACGTAAACCAAGTAATAGCCGTTCGTTTAGTAAAGACAAGTCAGAAGGAAGTTGGGAGAAAAAACCGTTTGAAAAGAAATCGTTTGGCGATGATAAATTTTCGGATAGCCCACGTAAACCAAGTAATAGTCGCTCTTTTAGTAAAGATAAACCAACTGGAAATTGGGATAAAAAACCGTTTGAAAAGAAATCGTTTGGCGATGATAAATTTTCTGACAGCCCACGTAAACCAAGTAATAGCAGATCATTTAGCAAAGATTCATTTGATAAAAAACCATATAAAGGTAAAGATGATTTTGCATCAAAAGGTAAAAAATCATACCATAAAAAAGACAATAACGAACCTGAAAAAGAAGAAAGAACTTACCAATCGAAGCCTAAAAATATCGAAACCAAAGAATATTTTAGCAAAAGAGGAATTTCTGAAGATGCAACTTCATTAAAAAGTAAGTCGAAAAGAGGAGAAACTGAATTTAAAAGCGTAAGAAAAAGAAACGATGTAGCCGAAAAGAACAAAGGCGTTAATAAAAAAACTGCTGAAGAGGATTTGAATTTTGGCGAAATTCGTTTGAATAGATTTATTGCAAATGCAGGAATTTGCAGCCGGAGAGAAGCTGATACATTAATAACGGCAGGATTGGTAAATATTAATGGTACTGTAGTTACCGAAATGGGTTATAAAGTAAAAGCAGGTGATGACATAAGATATAATGGACAGCGATTAAACGTAGAAGACAAGGTTTATATTATTATGAATAAACCTAAAGATGCGATTACAACTGCCATTGACCCAGAAGGAAGAAAAACAGTTTTTGATTTAATAGAAGGAAAGTTAGCACAACGAGTATTTGCGGTAGGAAGATTAGATAGAAATACTACTGGCGTGCTTTTATTAACCAATGATGGCGATTTAGCACAACGCTTAATGCACCCAAAATTTGATGTAGAAAAAGTATATGTAGCCACCTTAAACAAACCTTTAACCAAAGCCGATATGTGGCAAATGGCAAGTGGTTTGGAATTAGAAGATGGACCAATAAAACCAGATGCTTTGGCTTATTCTGACGAAGAGAAAAAAGACATCGTTGGAATTGAAATTCACAGCGGAAGAAACAGAATTATTCACCGCATGTTTGAACACATGGGTTACCTAGTTGACAAATTAGACCGAGTGGTTTATGCAGGTTTAACCAAAGCCAAACTAAAACGTGGCGAATGGCGTGAACTAAATGACAAAGAACTAAAAGCATTAAGAAAACACGTAAAAATTTAAATACAAAAAAGCCACATTGGAGTGGCTTTTTTTATAAATTCAATTCTTAATTTCCTTTAAAATTTGCGGGCCTACGTTCCATAAAAGCTTTTGTGCCTTCAATAAAATCTTCGCTACCAAAAAAGTTGCCAAATTCATTTACTTCAATTTCATTTCCATCGGCACGTTTTTCAAAATGGTCATTAACGCAACGAATCACACTGGCAATGGCCAAAGGTGATTTTGTTTTAATTTTATTTAATATTTCTTCGCATTTTTCTATTAAATAATCAGCAGGAACTACATGGTTAACTAAACCTATACTTAAAGCAGTTTGAGCATCTATAATATCTGCTGTCATTAAATATTCAAATGCTTTTCCGCGGCCAATTAATTGAGGCAAACGTTGTGTTCCGGCATATCCAGGAATAAGTCCTAAATTAACTTCTGGCTGTCCAAATTTAGCATTTTCGGCAGCTATACGCATGTGGCAACTCATGGCTAATTCGTTTCCACCACCAAGCGCAAAACCATTTACCGCAGCAATTACAGGCTTTGGACAGTTTTCAATGGCACGCAAAACGATGTGTCCATCTGCACTTAATTTTGTTCCTTGGTCTACGTTAAAATCAGCAAATTCAGCTATGTCGGCACCAGCAGCAAATGCTTTTTTACCACTTCCTGTTAATATTACTCCTCTTACTTCTGCATTATTATATATGCTTAAAATTGCATTTTTAATTTCGGAAAGTGTTTTAATATTTAAAGCGTTTAATTTTACTTCACGGTTAATTGTAATGTAAAAAATATTGTTTTTTAGTTCAGTTAATATGTTTTCGTACATAGTTTCAGCACACATTTATTATTTAATATAAATTGTTTGCAACAATAATACTTTTGATTAAATCATAAACATTTTTTAATCAAATATTCCTCAATTAAAATAAATTTTATAAGCTTTATAATTGAAATTTATTTATAAAATGGTCTAAAAAAAATATATTGCGGCTACAACGATTTGAAAATCATGAAAAAATTTGAACTAAATAATAAAAAAGTAATCAACTCATGGGCCATGTACGACTGGGCCAATTCGGTATTTTCGTTGACCATTGCCACTGCTATTTTTCCAATTTATTTTAATAAAATGTGTAAAACAGCTTCTGTAGCACAAGGAGGTTTACAAGATGGAATTTATTATTTGAATTTTTGGGGAATGAAAGTTGTAGGATCTGAATTGTATTCATTTGTGGTTTCTGCAGGTTTTTTAATTGTAGCTTTTTTAAGTCCTTTTTTGTCGGGAATTGCAGATTTTAAACACAACAAAAAATTCTTTTTAAAAGTGTTTTGTTATATAGGTGCTGCCAGTTGTATTGGGATGTATTTTTTTACTGCTAATACCATTGGATTAGGAGTTGTTTTATTCATGTTAAGTTTAGTGGGTTTTGCAGGAAGTTTGGTTTTTTACAATGCTTTTTTACCCGAAATAGCTAGTGAGGATATGCTTGATAAAGTAAGTGCTAAAGGTTTTTCAATGGGATATATTGGAAGTGTTATTTTATTAATTATTAATTTAATGATTATCATGATACCTGAATTATTTTTTCCTGTGCAAGCAAAAATAACAACGTTAATGGCTGCCAATCCTTCATTAACCAATGAACTTGCAAATGAAGAAGCCAAAGGTTTTTATGCTGGAATAGCCACTCGTTTATCGTTTGTATCTGTTGGAATTTGGTGGGCAGGTTTTGCTCAAATCATGTTTAAGAATGTACCTGAAATTCATTCAGAAAAAACATATGAAGGTAATTTGTTAAGTAAAGGATTTGACGAATTGAAAAAAGTTTTGGTAAAAGTAAAACAAAATCCTACTATGTTAAAATATTTGTTGGGTTTTTTCTTTACAAGCATGGGAGTTCAAACAGTGATGTACGTTGCTAGTTTGTTTGGTGAAGAAGAATTGCATTTGGGAACTGCAGTTTTAATTGGAACTATTTTGGTGATTCAATTAATAGCTATTTTAGGTGCTTGGGCTTTTTCAAGAATTTCGGCTGCCATTGGCAATATTTATACTTTAATTATTACTATTTCTGTTTGGATTATTATTTGTTTTTTGGCTTATTCAATCAGAGATACGCTAGAATTTTATACCATTGGTAGCATGGAAATAAAAAGAGTAATCATACATTTTATGGGTTTAGGTGCATTGGTTGGAATAGTGATGGGTGGAATTCAATCCATGTTTAGAAGCACTTACGCAAAATTAATTCCAGAAAACACAAAAGATACTGCATCATTCTTTAGTTTTTACGATGTTTGTGAAAAATTTGCCATTGTATTGGGAACATTTAGCTATGGTTTATTAAATGGAATGACTCATAATATGCGTCTTTCTGTAGTAGCTTTAGCCATTTATTTTTTAATAGGTTTAATTTTTATTATTCAAATTAAAAACTTTAAAAGTTATTCAGTAGAAAAGGCATCATTGTAAAAAATATATTTAATGAAAGTAGATTTATTTATTCCTTGTTTTATTGATCAATTTAATCCTCAAACAGGATTTAATATGGTGAAAGTGCTTGAAAAAGCAGGCTGTCAGGTTAATTATAATATTGAGCAAACTTGTTGTGGTTTGTCAGCATTTAACGCAGGCCAATGGGTTGAAGCTAAACAAGTAAGTGAAAAACTTTTAAATGAAATTACGCCAGATAGAAACTTGGTTTGTGGTGGAACTGCATGTGCGGGAATGATTAGAAATTCCTATGATTTATTATTCCAAAATTCTTCTTATCACAATAAATTTAGGCAATTACAAAAACGTACTTTTGAGTTAAGTGAATTTTTAGTTGATGTACTAAACATTGAAACTTTAGGTGCTAAATTCAATGGAAAAGCCATTTTTATGGATACTTGCACAGGCTTAAATGGGTGTAATGTAAAAGCCCAACCACGCAAACTTTTAGAACAAATAGAAGGATTAGAATTAATAGAAATAAATAGTCAAGATGAATGTTGTGGATTTGGTGGAAGCTTTGCTGTTACCAATCCTGAACTTTCTGTACATATGGGAATTAAAAAGCTAGATTACTTTAAAGAAACAGGCGTTCAAAATATTATTTCTACCGATTACAGTTGCCTTATTCACCTAAAAAGTATTGCAGAAACAAAAGCTTATAACTTTACTTTTTTGCACATTGCCGATGTATTGGCAAGTGGGATTTAGTTTAATCATTTAATTTGATTGTATAAGTATTCTATGATTCTCATTAAGCATTCCGTAATAAATCAACTTTATTTTTAAAACTTTATCAGAATTGATTCAGTTAATATAAGGCAAGAGGATTGCATGCGAGGATGTTTGCATTAGCTTAAAAGTTCCATAGGTATGATAGATTTTGTAACAAGGAGCTATAAACCCATAAAAAACTT
>CANGPW010000114.1 GCA_947456185.1 Bacteroidota bacterium
ATTGAAAATTTAAATGAATTAACCAATGGAATTTATATGGTAAATATTGTTTCAAACGGAACAGTTTTATACAATAATAAATTTGTAAAGGTTAAATAAATGAGGTTTTTGAAGCAATCATTTTTGTGTAAAGCAAAAATGATTGCTTCAAAAAAACCTTTAAATATCAAGGTCTTCCAAACTAAAAACTGGCAATCCGCAGGTTTTTTCATTACAAACATAAATAGCTGTTTTGCCTTCAGCCAGCATTTTGTCTTTTAATAGAGGAATGTTTGTATGTTGCTTTGCAATGGCAAAAAGTGTGTTTGGGGAATAACGCTGTTGCAATTGTTGCATGATATTTTCCGCATCATTTCCAATCATAACAATTTGTTTTACTCCTTGTATTTTATTTAAACTTAACTGCATCCAATTGGTATAACTACTGGTATTTTTAGCAAATTTTTGTTGTACTAAATTTAACATTTCATTCACCATATTTTCATAATGATCATTGCTAAAATAATAGCTTAACGCTTGTAAACAATGGCCAAAAATACTGTTGGCACTTGGAATTACATCATCAGTTAAATCTAATTTTCGGGCTATTAAAGCGGTGTCGGTATTTGATTTAAAGTAAAATAGTTTTTTCTCATCACTGTAAAAATAATTAATGCTTAACTCCATTAATTCATTGGCTTTTTGCAAGTATTTTTCATCAAAACTAATTTGGTAAAAATCAATCATTGCTTTGGTTAAGCAAGCATAATCTTCCGCAAATCCATGAATGCTAATTTTACCATTTTTATAGATTCTAAACAATTGATTGTTCACCCATAAATTTTCTAAAATACAATCCAATGCTTTTTGCGCAGCATGGAAAAATGTTTTATCATTCAATGCTTTGTATGCTTCGCAATAACCTGAAATCATTAAAGCATTCCAACTGGTAATTACTTTATCATCCAGGCCCGGTTTGGTTTTTTTATTGCGTTCAGCAACTAAAATTTCATTGCATTTTTCAATGATTGCTTCTATTTCAATGTTGTTTTTTCCTGTTATTTTTTCTAATTCTTCTATAGTTCTGGTTTTGTATAAAATGCTTGCACCATGTTCCCAATTTCCATAAGCATCTACCGAATAATAAAGGCTAAATAAAGGTTCATTTTCGCCTAAATATTCTACTAATTCCTGGCGAGTCCATATATAATATTTTCCTTCTATTCCTTCACTATCGGCATCTAAGGCTGAATAAAACAAACCACTTTCGTGGGTTAATTCATGTTGTAAAAACTGGTGCGTTTTGTAAATAATATTTTTGTACAAAGGGTTTTTTGTTAACTGAAAAGCTTGCGCATATAAACCCATTAATTGTCCATTATCGTAAAGCATTTTTTCAAAATGAGGGGCTTTCCAATACACATCAGTGCTATAGCGTGCAAAACCACCTTCTATTTGGTCAAAAATACCGCCATTGGCCATGCCATTCAAGGTTTGGGTTACCGCTTCCAAAAACAATTCGTTGTTAGAAAACTGGTAATATTGCAAATAAAATTGCCAGTTATTGGGCATGGGGAACTTAGGTGCCCAATTGTATCCACCATATATTAAATCAAAGTTTTTGCTCCAATTTTCTACTGCAGTTTCAATGGTTTCTAATTTTATATCTGAATTTTCTGCAGGAATAATTTGGTCTAATTTGTTAATTCCATTGGTTAATTCTGCAGCATATTCAAAAGCTTCTACTTTTCTGTCTTGGTAAAAATCGGCAATGGATTGCAATGTTTTTTTCCATTGCTCTATTGGAAAATAAGTTCCACCATGCAGTGGTCTTCCATCAGGTAAAGCAAAACAATTTAATGGCCATCCGCCACGGCCAGTAAGCAATTGCACCGCATCCATGTATATTTGATCTATATCGGGGCGTTCTTCTCTATCTACTTTTATGCAAATAAAGTTTTTGTTCATTAAGTCTGCTACTTCTTCATTTTCAAAACTTTCGTGTTCCATTACATGGCACCAATGACAAGCCGAATAACCAATGCTCACCAGTATCATTTTATCTTCGTTCTTGGCTTTTAAAAGCGTTTCTTCGTTCCATTCTAACCAATTTACTGGATTGTGTGCATGCTGCAACAAATAGGGGCTACTGGCGTGTATTAATGAGTTGGTATGTTTATGTGTTGTGGTCATGAAATTTGTTTAAATTAAAAAATCCCAATTGCAAATAATTACAATTGGGATTTTTTAATCCGTCAGACGATTAATTGGACTTTGCTTTGCCAAGGCGTCAGACGGATAATATAAAAATGATTATCCTAAGTACGATTTTAAGATTTTGCTTTTCGATGATTTACGTAATCTACGCAAAGCTTTTTCTTTTATTTGTCGAACACGTTCACGTGTTAAACCAATTTTTTCGCTGATATCTTCTAAAGTGTGTGCTGGTCCGCCATCTAATCCGTAATAGAATTTCAACACATCTTTTTCTTTTTCGCTTAAAGTAGAAATTACACGGTTAATTTCTTTTTGTAAAGACTCATTAATTAACTGAACATCTGGACGAGGCTCATCGTTGCTATCTAAAATTCCTAATAAAGTATTGTCTTCACCTTCGGTTAAAGGTGCATCAATAGATAAATGACGACCTGTGCTGCGCAAAGCATTTTCCACTTCTAAAATTGGAATATCCATGGCTAAAGCAATTTCTTCTACCGTTGGTTCGCGCTCTAATTGTTGTTCTAATTTTGCAGCTGCATTACCAATTCTTCCAATTGAACCAACCTTATTTAAAGGTAAACGAACAATACGACTTTGATCGGCTAAAGCTTGTAAAATAGATTGGCGAATCCACCAAACTGCATACGAAATGAATTTAAAACCACGGGTTTCATCAAAACGTTTTGCCGCTTTTATTAAACCTAAATTTCCTTCATTGATCAAATCACCAAGTGTTAAACCTTGGTTTTGATATTGTTTTGAAACTGAAACCACAAAACGCAAATTGGCATTTACCAAACGTTCCAAAGCTACTTGATCTCCCTCTCTAATTCTACGTGCAAGTTCTACTTCTTCCTGCGCATCAATCATAGATACTTTGCTTATTTCATTCAAATATTTATCTAACGATTTACTTTCACGGTTGGTAAACTGCTTGCTTATTTTTAGTTGCCTCATTACTATATATGTTCCTCTTTACTTTTTGTATGTTGGTGAAATTTTGACTTGCAAATGTCGGATAATTTTACAGCCTTTTAGTTATAAAACATAATAATATTTTTCATATTATGTAAAATAACTGTTTAGTTACTGTAAAACAGATAATTATAATTTTATATTTTGTTGAAATGTGAATGATTGAAAATTTATTTTTTTAATAGGAATTTATAAAATGGTGTTATTAATAAAAATAAAAAAACTAAAGAGGAAACTCCAAAAAAACCATAAAAATAAATAAAGGATTTTCCGCCATTCCATCCTACTGGGGTAAACAACAACATGCAACAAATATTTAAAACATACAATACTACAAAAGACAACATGTAAATGGTTCTTTTGTTTGAAAATCCTATTTTAATTAAACCTATTTCAGCAAAATACAGAAATGAATATTGAACGCTAGATGCCATGATTCCAACAACAGCAATAAAGAAAAGTACTTCAAAATTCCATTTAAAACCACCAAAAACTGCAAAATATAAAATAAATACTACTGAATAAATAATTTGAAATCTGAGCGGTATTTTATTTTTTAACCAAAACATTTTGATTGAATTATTAATGCTTTTATAAATTTAAAAAACCACATAAGCACATTAAAAACAAAGCGCAATAACTATGTTTTTTATGTACCTATGTGGTTCAAATATTTGTTTTATAAGTTTTCGGTTTTAAACTGTAATCGGTTTTTCAGCCCAAAGATGTAAAAGTGTACTTAATTTTTCTTTAAGTTGTGTTCTAGGAACAATCAGATCTAAAAAACCATGTTCTAAAACAAATTCAGAACTTTGAAATCCTTTTGGTAAATCTTTACCAATTGTTTCTCTGATAACTCGTGGACCAGCAAAGCCAATTAAAGCCTCTGGTTCAGCTATGTTAATATCGCCAAGCATAGCAAACGAAGCAGTAACACCACCAGTTGTTGGGTCGGTCATTAAGCTAATATATGGAACACCTGCTTTTCCTAGTAACGCTAACTTAGCAGAAGTTTTAGCCATTTGCATTAAGCTAAAAGCTGCTTCCATCATCCGTGCGCCACCCGATTTTGAAATAATCATCACCGGAATTTTATTTTCTCGTCCGTAATCAATTGCCCTGGCAATTTTTTCACCAACTACGCTTCCCATGCTTCCACCAATGAATCCAAAATCCATACAAGCTATAACCAATGGCAAACCATTTACATTTCCA
>CANGPW010000115.1 GCA_947456185.1 Bacteroidota bacterium
AATGTAAGTGTAGCTGCGGGAATAGCAGTTTACGAAACCGTAAGACAAAGGATTAGTTAATAGTTGGTTGTTTTAAGAGATTGCTTCTCATGCTATGGCATGATCGCAATGACGAGAAAACAATGGTCCATCGTCTATCAACCAACAACTATCGTCTATGGTCCATTGTCTATCAACTGACAACCTAAAACTATCAACTATTTAAAAAGTAATCCATTTTGCCAAAGAGAGCAAAAATCCATGGTGATGGCTACAGAAAAATGAATGGCAACTCCTAACCAAATGCTATTACTTTTTAAACTTAACACACCTAAAACTACGCCAGCAATTATGGCTGCAAAGGTTTCGGGCAATGGTTTTCCAAAATGTATCATACAATACGGAATGGTCATGACTAAAATGGAGTAAAATCCAAAACGTTTTTTATTACCATGCAACATGAAGCCACGAAAGAAAAACTCAATGGCAAAAAACTGTAATAAATAAAGCAATTCCCAACATAAAAACCTTGGGTAAAAACCTTCGCCTTCTTGTATTTTATAAAATGGATATTTGTGCTGAAAGCATTCGGTAAATGAAACTGTAAAAACTATTGGAATCATAATACCAATTAGGAGCAAATAGATTTTATAATCTTTAATGGCGCCTTTTATTCCTAGTCCATAATTGGAGAATTTGTCTTTAAAAACAAACTTAATAATGAGCAAAGGAATGATGCCATAAAATACCACAATATTCCCAACCCAAATGCTTAAATCGAAAAGTCTATCTTTGATAATTTCGGCATATTTATCGGCCAATTGATGCAAACCAATATGGTGCAGAAAGTCAAACATGAACACTCTTTTTCCAAAATATTCATCTAAAGTAATGCAAATAGCTGCGCTAATACAAACAATAAAAGCTTGAAACTTGATGGTTTCAACTTTGTTGGTTTCAGTATCATTATAAACTTTATTGACTAAAGTTTTTATCATATTTAGTTGGTAAATAGTAAGTAAAAATAGACCGCTGGAACTGCTAAAAACAATCCATCAAATCTATCCATTACACCACCATGACCTGGCAATAAATTACCGGAATCTTTTACATCAATATTGCGTTTTAGGAGCGACTCGGTTAAGTCGCCAAAGGTGCCAAAAACCAAAGTAATTAAGCCAACAATCACCCATTCGTGTAAGTCTAAAATATCGAAATAATCAAATTGCGAAAGCACAAAAGCAACAATAATTACTAATGCAGCACCACCAAAACTTCCTTCCCAAGTTTTTTTAGGACTAATGCGTTCAAATAATTTGCGTTTGCCAAATTTTCGTCCTACCAAATAAGCGCCAGTATCGCAAGTCCATAGCATTATAAAAAATCCAATTGGTAAAGCACCATCGTATGTTAAACTACTAAAACGGCCAAAATCGGCTAGCATACTTAAAGGAAAACAGATGTAAATAATTCCTAAAACTTGGTAAGCCAAAGTATCGAACTCGCGCTTAGTTTTTTCAAAAAGTTTAATAATTATCATCAACAAAAACACAGGTATTAAGTGGTAAAACCAGCCATAATCCCAATCGTTTCTAATAATTAAAGCAAACATAATATTGATGATACTTCCAGCAATTACTCCCAAATATTGTTCAATCCAATTTTTATCTGGCAGCATTAATTGATAAAATTCTCGTAAGCATAAAAAGTTAATTGCGAACAGCAAAATATAAAACGACCATTCGTTTAAAACGGTAGAAAGTACAATGGTTAGTACAAAAAAGATTCCTGTAATGGTTCGTTGCCAAAAATTACTCATGTATAAAAATTTATCCGTTAAAAATTATTTTTTTCAATTAAATGTAATGCTGCTACTGCATTTTCTTTGTGGCAATATATTTCTACTTTGCCAAATGCACCTGCATAACTGCTGTCGGTTTTATCAATTTCAGATGCTTCAATTTCATTATCGGCCAAAAAAGCAATTATGTTTTGAGCAGTAAATACGCTGTTTACCTCAGTAACTTTTACCCAATCTATCATTTTGTGTTATTTATAAATAATTGTTTTAATTTTAGTTTGCTCATAGTAAAAAGAATCAATATAATTGAAATTGCTGCTACAAATGTAACAATGATTGAAAAGGTATAATCATCTTTTAAAAAAGCAATATCAGGATGTTTTTGAGCAATAAAATATGCTACAATGGTAATGCAATTATTTAAAAAATGCCCAACAATACTTACCCAAATATTGCCACTATAAGCAAAAGCGTAGCCTAATACCAAACCAAACATAAACCTGGGCAAAAATCCAAAATAATCGCCATGGATAGCGCTGAAAATAATGGCAGTAAAAATGACCGAAACATGTACATTATAAAAACACATTTTCACAAAATTTTGTAGGCAACCTCTAAAGAAAATTTCTTCTGTTATTGCTGGAATTACAGCAACAATTAATACATTAAACAATAACTGAGGAATGGTATTGGCGTTTACAAATATTTCCATTTGAAGTTTTGCAAAAGCTTCATCGCCCCTTAAAAATGTTTCAAAATCTTGGTAGTTTTCCGGGAAATGTAAGTTTTGGTTTAACTGCATTAACCAGGAAGAAACTGGAATAGCCAATATAATTAATATGATTATAAATAAATAATTATAAATTTTTGTGGGACTTTGTAATTGTAAAAAATGAATGGGGTTTTGGTAAATTGCTTTGCAAAATAAAAATGCAGGAACCACAAATATGGCCATTGAAATCAATGCTTGGTTTAACTTTAAAGCCATTACACCTTGCGGGTTAGCTTTTGCATTATAAATAATTTCGCTGAATGAACTTTGTAAATCTATGCCAAAAAACATTTTAGTAATGGCAATTCCTAAAACCCCACCAATTACATAAAAGGTTATAACCATTCCTGTTAAAATAAGAAAATTCCATAAAAAGTACAGGATTGGATGTGATGAAAAGGTGGGTATCTTAAACATTTTACTATTTTTGTGGGCGCAATATAATTTTAAAATAAATAATTGGTAAAAATAGGAAAAATAGAATTAGGCGATTTTCCACTTTTGCTTGCACCTATGGAAGATGTAAGCGATCCGCCTTTTAGAGCAGTTTGTAAGGATAATGGTGCTGATTTAATGTACACGGAGTTCATTTCATCGGAAGGGCTGATTAGAGATGCCATAAAAAGTAGAAAAAAATTAGACATTTTTGAATACGAACGTCCGGTTGGTATTCAAATATTTGGTGGTGATGAAGAAGCTATGGCCTTGGCTACTCTAATAGTAGATACCATTAATCCTGATTTGGTAGATATCAATTTTGGTTGTCCGGTAAAAAAAGTAGTTTGTAAAGGTGCCGGTGCTGGAGTTTTAAAAAATTTAGCACTCATGGTTAAGTTAACGGAAGCTGTAGTGAAATCTACCAAACTTCCTGTAACTGTTAAAACCCGTTTGGGTTGGGACGAAAATTCACAAAACGTAGAAGAAGTAGCCGAACGTTTACAAGACGTTGGCATCAGTGCATTAAGCGTTCATGGACGAACACGCGCACAAATGTATAAAGGCGAAGCTGATTGGACTCTAATTGGTAAAATAAAAAATAACCCCCGCATTCACATTCCAATTTTTGGAAATGGCGATATAGATTCGCCACAAAAAGCAGTAGAATATAAAAACCGTTATGGAGTAGATGGCGTAATGATAGGCCGCGCTGCTATTGGTTATCCATGGATTTTTAGTGAAATAAAACATTATATAAAAACAGGCGAAATACTTGGTGCTCCGACTATTCAACAAAGAGTAGAAGTTTGTAAAAAACATTTACAAAAAAGTGTAGAATGGAAAGGAGAAGGGGTTGGAATGCTTGAAATGCGTAGACATTATACTTCCTATTTTAAAGGCTTAAACCATTTTAAAGATTATAGAACTAAGTTAGTTACAACTAATAATTTGGATGATTTGTATGCAATTATCGAAGAAATTTCGGTAAAATATAGTTTAGAGGCATTAAGTGTTTAAAAGTTTTATAAAGCAACTTTTTTATTTAGGTTTCATCAATACAAAAACAATTTTCAATTCTTATATTTTGCTATTGCGCTATAATGCATTTTCTATTATGTTTGCCTTTTAAGCATTTTTAGTAAAATCAAATAAGAAAACTATATCGCAACAATGAATAAATACAAATTAAGCAACAATGTACTCGGTTGGGTTACATTTATCATTTCCATTATTACTTACACACTTACGCTAGAACCTAC
>CANGPW010000116.1 GCA_947456185.1 Bacteroidota bacterium
GACAATACTTTTAAAATCACTTCTTCTACTTTTGCACCGCTCGATTTTTGAATAATAAATTCATAATTTTCAATAATAATTCTTTCCCCTTTTTGAGGAATATCTTCATGATTTGCAGTTATAAATCCTCCTAAAGTATTATATTCACCTTCTGGAAATTCAAGCTCATATTTGGTATTCAATAAATTAATTTCTAGTCTGGCAGAAAACAAATATTCATTTTCACCTAAAACTTTTTCTGTTAAAGTTTCGGTATCATGTTCGTCATCTATTTCGCCAAATATTTCTTCCATTACATCTTCAATGGTAACAATTCCAGCAGTTCCGCCCAATTCATTTACAACTAATGCAATGCTGCTTCTTGTTTTGCTAAACCTATTTAAAACATCCATCACCGAAGTAGTTGCGGGTACTATTTCAATGGGAAAAACAATTTCCTTGATTGATTCTACCTTTTTAAAAACTTCTTTTTGATGAACATAACCTATAATATTATCAGGAGTTCCGCCATAAACTAATATTTTTGATAATCCTGTTTCAACAAATTTGTAATATAAAACTTCTGGAGTTTCAGTAATGTCTATAATTTCTAAATCAGTTCTTGGTGTCATACAATCACGTACTTTTAGTTTTGAGAAATCCAATGCGTTTTTAAACATTTCGGTATCTACTTCTACATCGTCATCTCTATCGTTATCAGTTACTTGATTGATGTAATCATCTAAATCAATTTTGGTAAATACAGGATTTGATTCAACATATTTTATTTTTAAAAGACTATTCAATATTATTTTTGAAAGCCAAATAATTACGTGAACAATTGGCCAAAAAAGATAATAAAACAATAAAAATGGAAGCGCTAAAATATTTAAAACTAAATCTGGATTAATGCGGAAAAGCACTTTTGGAATAAATTCAGCGGTAAAAAGAACAATTAAAGTTGAAATGATGGTTTGAGAAAATAGCAAAAGAAAATGATGTGTTTCAAAATAAGGTGCTAAATTAGTTAGAATAGGATCTAAAACTTCTGCCATCGAAATACCATAAATAACTAAACCTATATTGTTACCAACCAGCGTAGTACTTATAAATTTAGAAGGGTTATTTACAAAATTAGATAGAATATTAGCTGTAACACTTCCTTGTTTGCTTTTTAATTCTATTAATAATTTGTTGGATGATATAAAAGCAATTTCAGTGCCTGCAAAAAAAGCAGAAAACAAAATGCTGATGATAATGATTGTATAATGTAGGTCCATTTATAAATTAAAGGACAAATGTAATTATATTTCCGATTATTTGAAAGTTGTCTAATTTCTTATTAATAAATGGTCTTTTTTTTCTATCTTTTTTCAGCTATGAAATGTGAAAAATAAACATAGTTTTGCAGCCTTTAAAATTTAAAGTAAACATGTCAGATATATTCTCTCAATTGCAACAGCACGATCATGAGCAAATAGTTTTTTGCCAAGATGAATACACAGGATTAAAAGCAATTATTGCTATTCATAATACTGTTTTAGGACCAGGTTTAGGTGGAACACGCGTATGGAATTATACAAGTGAAGCAGATGCGGTAAACGATGTTTTACGTTTAAGCAGGGGAATGACTTACAAAGCGTCTATTTCAGGATTAAATTTGGGTGGTGCAAAAGCTGTAATAATTGGAGATGCAAAAACGCTTAAAACTGAGGCTTTAATGCGTAAGTTTGGCCGTTTTGTTGAAAATTTAAATGGTAAATACATCACCGCAGAAGATGTTAATACAACCACTCGCGATATGGAATATGTTAACATGGAAACTGACCATGTGGTTGGTTTACCTGAAAGCATGGGTGGAGGAGGAGATCCAAGCCCGGTTACTGCTTATGGTGTTTTTGTTGGTATGAAAGCAGCTACAAAACATGCTTTTGGATCTGATAGTTTATCAGGTAAAAAGATTGCCGTTCAAGGTGTTGGAAAAGTTGGTGGACATTTATTTGAATATTTACACAAAGAAGGTGCTAAATTATTTATTACTGATATCAATGAAGAAATTCTTAAGAAATACAGCAAAGATTTTGGTGCAACCATTGTTACAGGTGAAGAAATTTATGGTTTAGATGTGGATGTTTTTGCACCTTGTGCAATGGGAGCTATATTGGATTCAGTAAATATTAATAAATTAAAGTGTAAAGTAATTGCTGGTGCGGCAAACAACCAATTAGCTGACGAAAACATTCATGGTCCAATGATTATGGAAAAAGGAATTGCTTATGCTCCTGATTTTTTAATTAATGCAGGTGGTTTAATCAATGTTTACCAAGAACATATTGGTTATAACCGTGAAACTGCTTTTGCTAACACCGAAAAAATTTATGAAACTACTTTAGCCATTTTCCAAAAATCGGAAAAAGATAAAGTTCATACACAAAAAGCAGCTACTGAATTAGCAGAAAAACGCATCAAAGACATGATGCGAGTTGGTTCAACTTACTAATAAAATTGGAAAGCTAAGTATAGCATTTTGCTAAACTTAGCTTTTTATGATAATAAAATTGTTCTTTAGGTAAATTAAAAAATTGTATTGCTAAGCCTAGTGAATTTATAAATCAATTAGCATACATACAAAAATAATAGCTATGCTATTCAGACGTTTTTTAAGGATTAAAACTTTCCAAGCATTATATGCTTACAAACAAGATCAAAGCTCAAGTAGGGCTGTTGCACAAAAGAATCTTGTTAAATCATTAGACAAAGCTTACGATGTTTACATTTTTCTAATGTCGTTTATTATTGAATTCAAATTTTTTTTAGGAAAAGAAATTGAAATTCAAGAAAACAAACACATTCCTCAACCAGAACAATTGGCTTTTATCAAAGCTATTCACGACAATGGCGCCATTGCCATGTTTGAAAATGACTTGAATTTACAAGAAAAAATAAAAGCGAGTAAATTCGATTGGAGCAAAAGTGCTGATTTCTTCCGACAAATATTTACCGAAATAAAAGAATTAGAAACGCTTGCAGCAGCAACTAAAGATGGTGATTTTTCTATTTTTGCCGAAAAACAAATTTTACTAGAAATAGTTGAAAGTTTGATTGCTGACAGTGAAGTTTTTAATGATTACATGGAACAACAATTTATTAATTGGGAAGACGATGATGTGATGGCTTTAATGGCTTTTCAAAAAACGCTTTCTACCATTAAACAGAACAAACAACCAGAAATTTTAAATGGGTTTTATAACGATAAATTTGAAGACACTAATTTTGTGTCTGATTTGTTTTTTAAAACCTTGGAACACGAAGATCATTTAACAGAATTAATTAGCTCAAAAACTCAAAATTGGGATGCGGATAGGATTGCAACTGTTGACATGCTATTAATGAAAATGGCCATGTGTGAAATCACAATGTTTAGCCAAATTCCAGTTAAAGTAAGTATCAATGAATATTTGGAAATAGCCAAAATTTATAGCAGTCCCAATAGTCATACTTTTATGAATGGTGTTTTAGATAAAGTTCAATTAGACTTACGCAAAGAAGATAAAATTATCAAAACGGGTAGGGGCTTAATGGAATAAATTGAAGTTCATTGAGCCTTTCGGTCATTGAGCTTGTCGAAATGCAAATTGATAATCAAAAACAAAAAAAAATCTATTAATATTGTAAACGATAACAAAATACTTTATGAAAAGAATTCTTATTTCAACTTTAATTTTAACAACTATTGCTTGCAATAGCAATACAGGAAATCAAGCAGGAACTGAAATAGTAACCAATCCAGCAACGGCCGAAAATCCCAATGCTGAAAACGTAAATGCAACCGAAATTACTTTTGAACAAAACATGTTCGACTTTGGTACCATCAAAGAAGGAGAGTTGGTAAACCATAAATTTAAATTTACAAACACAGGTAAAAATCCTTTGTTAATTACCAACGCATCGGCTAGTTGCGGATGTACTGTTCCTAATTGGCCAAAAGAACCCATTGCACCCGGGAAAAGTAGCGAAATAGATGTTACTTTTAACAGTGAGGGAAAACCAAATCATGCTGAAAAAACAGTAACCGTTGTGGCCAATACTTCACCAACTAATACCATGCTTTTAATTAA
>CANGPW010000117.1 GCA_947456185.1 Bacteroidota bacterium
AGCAAAAAATGGTCTCTTAGCTCAGCTGGATAGAGCAACGGTTTTCTAAACCGTAGGTCGAAGGTTCGAGTCCTTCAGGGACCACTAAACATGTTCCAAAAGCATTGTAAATTATTTTACAGTGCTTTTTTTGATTTTGATCTATCATAATGATAACTGTTTTAAAGTTGTTAAATTTTAACATTAATCTGCTTTTTAAAAGTAGAGTTTAGTTCATACCAAAAATAAATCATTTCAATGTTTGAAATTGATTTTAGTTTTCAATTTGTAAATCAATAGTATAAATAAAACCAAGTAATATATTAGAAAAATATACCTTATATTGCATCAATATAAAGATTATAAATGGCTCAAATAGATAAAATTAAAAGAATGGTTGAACAGGTTTTTGCCAAAAATCAACGTAAACTTTTAAATTATAAACAAATTGCTGCAAAGCTTGAATTATCGAGTTCAGAAGAAAAAAATTTAGTATTGCTTGCTATCAAGCAATTAATTAAAACAGGTGCTTTAGAAGAAGTACAACCAGGAAAATTCGCTTCGGTTTTTGTTGCAACTTTTATTGAAGGATATGCCGATGTAACACAACGTGGTGGCGCTTATGTAAAGCCAACCGAAATGGAACGTGGCGATGATAGCAAAGATATTTTTATTCAAAAAGATTATTTAAACACCGCTTTACATGGCGATTTAGTGAAAGTACAATTGCTTTCAGCAAAAAACAATGATAGACCAAAAGGTGAGGTGGTAGAAATTATTAAACGTGCAAAAACTAATTTTGTAGGAACTATTCAAGTAAGTAGTAGCTATGGTTTTTTGGTAGCTGACGACAAAAGAATGTATGCCGATATATTTATTCACAAGGCAGATTTAGGAAAAGCAAAAGATGGTGACAAAGTAATAGTTGAATTAACCCATTGGATGCCACACGATGAAAGTCCTTCTGGTAAAGTAATAGAAATATTAGGCCGTCCGGGTGAGCATAATACTGAAATGAACGCAATTGTTGCGGAGTTTGGTTTTTCAACTAAGTTTCCTGAAAATGTAGAAAATGAAGCCAAGCAGTTCAGTGATAAAATAGGCAATGAAGAAATTAAGAAAAGAAGAGATTTTAGAAAAACGCCTACTTTTACCATTGATCCAATAGATGCAAAAGATTTTGACGATGCCATTTCGTTAAAAGATTTAGGAAATGGAAATTATGAAATAGGTGTTCACATTGCCGATGTATCGCATTATGTAACGCCAAAGTCGGCATTGGATAATGAAGCATATATTCGAGGAACTTCTGTTTATTTAGTTGATAGAACCATTCCAATGCTTCCTGAAAAGTTATCGAACGGTTTATGCTCATTGAGACCGCACGAAGAAAAATTAACTTTTTCGGCTATTTTTAAAATGAATAGCAATGCCGAAGTGTTAGAAGAATGGTTTGGTAAAACAGTCATTTATAGCGATAGAAGATTTACTTATGAAGAAGCGCAGGAACGCATAGAAACTGGAGAAGGCGATTATGCTAATGAAATTATTTTACTGAATAATTTAGCAAAAAAAATGCGTGATGAACGCTTTAAAGATGGTGCTATTAGTTTTGAAACGGAAGAAGTAAAATTTAAATTAGACGAAAATTTTAAACCAATTGACATTTATATAAAAGTAAGAAAAGAAGCCCATAAATTAGTAGAAGAGTTCATGCTTTTGGCCAATAAAAAAGTGGCAGAACATGTTTCTAATATGGGAAAAGCCAATCATAAATATACTTATGTATACAGGGTTCATGAAAGCCCGAATGAAGATAAACTAAAATTGTTTAGCACTTTTGCCGCTAGGTTTGGTTACCGAGTTCAGCTCGATAATGCCAATAAAGTTTCCAAATCATTGAATAATTTATTGGTAGAAGTAGAAGGAAAACCTGAACAAAATTTAATTCAAAGTCAGGCCATCCGAACCATGAGTAAGGCGGTTTATAGTACCAAAAAATCGGGTCATTATGGATTAGCTTTTGAACATTACTCACACTTTACATCTCCCATTCGCAGGTATCCCGATTTAATGGCACACCGACTTTTGTTCGATTATTTGAATGGTGGTAAAAGTGCCAATCAAGAGGAATACGAAGTTATGTGTAAGCAGTCGTCAAGCATGGAGCAAAAGGCTGCTGATGCTGAGCGTGCAAGTGTTAAATACAAACAAGTAGAATACATCAAAGATTTTGTTGGCCAATCGTTTGAAGGAATAATAAGTGGAGTTACTGACTGGGGAATGTATGTAGAAATTACCAAATACAAATGTGAGGGTTTGATAAAATTAGCCAATATTCATGATGATTATTATGAATTTGATGACAAAAACTTGTGGATCATTGGTCGAGCTACCCGCAAAAAATACCAATTAGGCGACTCGGTAAATGTAACAGTTGCGGGTGCCGATATCATCAAACGTCAAATAGATTTGGAAATGGAAGGAACAGGCGTTTTAAAAGCTACTAGAAGAAATCAAGAAAGATTTACCCGTGAGAAGGAAAGAAATAGGGGAGGTAAAAGCACTAAAAAAAGAAGACGCTAATTAGTTTCAGCAAGTAAATTCAAATTTCTTCGTTATGCTAGATATAAAACAAGTCATTTGCATTAGCAAACTTCCAGTTTTCTATCTGCGCAAGCCTCGAACTTTAAATTTTTTGATCAGAAACTGTGTTTTGTTAAAGTAATTAATGAGTATAATTATTATGAAAAAAGTGATGGTTTTTAAATTCATATTTTGCATGTTGTTTTCATCAGTAATGATCATAACAATACCAAGTTGCAAGAGCAAAAAAAAATGTCCGGATTTTACCCAAGTAGATGGCAAGGTAAAAGTTAATAGACATGGATTGGTGAAAAAAAAGAGATTTACAGCACCAAGATCTACCCCTAATTTTTAAAAATTCCATGAAAAATATAAATACTTTAAATAGGTAATTTATTTGTTGATTTCAACGGTAATAATGTCAAGCTGTATAAGCGAAAATAGGCCAAGGAATAATAGAACGGTAATAGTTAAAATAGCAGCGTTTATGTTCCAAGAATTAATAGAAATTCCTTAAAATTAAGAGTGCTTAGAAGGCATCGTTACAGATAAAAAAATGAATAATAAATGGATGATTTTCTTATATCATAATCAAAACAATTGTAAAGAAAATATAACTTAATATTCCAAGTTCAACTTACAAATAGGTAGTAAAAATTATAATTAAAATGTAAAATTTGCGATAGCTATTATTGAAATGATGGCTTTTTTTATGGTTTTTAAATTCATTAATTTTATACTAAAACAATGTTGCATAGTTTTTATAAAAACTTAAATAATTAATACAAAGCAATTTATAAATTTGTAAAATGAAATATTATTTTAAAATGAAATAAACATATTTCAGAAACGAAAATTTAGCACATGTAAATGTGTATAAGCATTTTTGATAAATGCTTGTTTTTTAAAATAAAAAATCAATTTTGCGCCTGATTTCGATATAATTTTAATATCAATAATAATAAAAATGAGTAAAAACTTAGTAATTGTAGAATCACCAGCAAAAGCCAAAACAATAGAAAAATTCTTAGGAGATAACTATATTGTTAAAAGCTGTTATGGCCATATCAGAGATTTAGCCAAAGGCGATGAAGCAATAGACATAAAAAATAATTTTTTTCCTCATTACGAAGTAAGTGACGATAAAAAGGCTGTAGTGGCCGAACTAATAAAACTTTCGAAAGCAGCGGAAACCGTTTGGTTAGCGTCCGATGAGGACCGTGAAGGAGAAGCCATCAGTTGGCATTTAAGCGAAGTGCTTAAATTAGATATTAAGAAAACCAAAAGAATTGTTTTTCATGAAATTACCAAACCTGCCATATTAAAAGCTGTTGCAAATCCTCGTTTAATTGATAAAAA
>CANGPW010000118.1 GCA_947456185.1 Bacteroidota bacterium
GAGGTGCAAAACCCACAAACGAACTATGTGCTTTTCCTAAAAGACAATGCCGTAATTGATACGATTTATTTAGACAAAAACAATCGATTCCTGCATAAATTTGATTCGTTAGCTCCAGGTTTATATACATTTAAGCACGAACCTGAATATCAATATGTTTATTTTGATAAAAACGATAGTTTAATGGTTCGAATGAATGCTTTTGATTTTGACAATTCTATTGTTTTTTGTGGTCGTGGTGATGAAAAAAACAATTTTTTAATGGAAATGTACTTAAAAAACGAAGAAGATAAAGGTACAATGTATGATGTTTTTGATCGGAATGTAAAACAATTTACAAAAAATATAGATTCTAGTTTTGCCATTCGTAAATCATTTTATTTAAAACGCAAAGCAGAAATTGCTTGGGACAAAACATTTGACGCAGTAGCAAAAGCCAGTCTAGATTTTCATCATATTACCAAAAAAGAAATCTATCCTTATGCGCACGAGTTTAGAACAGGTGAAAAAATTAGAAAAACCTTACCTTCAAATTATTATGCCCATCGAGAAGAAGTAAATTATGAAAATCATGAATTAATTAATTATTCGCCTTTTATTAAATATGTAAGCATGATGCTCAACAATATGGCTTATGAAAAAAATATAGGAAACCTTAATGAAAACTCAATTGAAAATAATATAGAAAAGTTAAACATTACCAATAAAATAATCAAAAATGAAAAGGTGCGAAATGTGGTATTGAATAATGTAGCGCTCATGTATTTATTGGAAGATCAAAATATGTATAATAATACCAAATTCATTGAGCGTTATTTACAATTATCAACTGATGCCGCACTTGAAAAAGAAATTAGAACGATATACAATTCGGTACAAAACCTGAAAGTAGGCAATCGTCTTCCCAATATTAATTTAGTAAATGCTGAAAATAATCCAATTTCTTTAGATAAAATAATTACGAAACCTACCGTATTGTATTTTTGGACGACACATGCCGAATCTCATATGGCGGTTGCGCATCAGAAAATTGATGGCTTAAAAGCAAAACACCCGAATTACGATTTCATTGCGATTAATATTGACGATACACAACCCAACTGGAATAATGCTTTAAAAAAATACAAATTAAACCCTTCTTATGAATTACATGCCGATGACTTTGAAACGATTCGAAATAAGTGGGTCATTACAAAGGTGCATCGTATTATTATATTGAATGCAGATGGTACTATAAAGAATGGATTTGCGAATCTATTTGACGTGAATTTTGAAACTAATCTATAATAAAAAAGCGCTCTAATGAGCGCTTTTTTATTGAATTATAAGAAATTATTTATTCCCTTTTTCGTAATCAGCGATAAACTGAGCAATACCAATATCTGTTAATGGATGTTTTAACAAACCTGTAATAGATGATAAAGGTCCTGTCATTACATCAGCACCAATTTTAGCACAATTAATCACATGCATAGTGTGACGAACAGATGCTGCTAATATTTGAGTTTCAAACCCGTAGTTGTCATAAATTTGACGAATTTCATCGATTAAGTTTAAACCATCTGTAGAAACATCATCTAATCTTCCTAAGAAAGGTGAACAATATGTAGCGCCTGCTTTAGCTGCTAATAATGCTTGTCCTGCAGAAAAAATCAAAGTTACATTGGTTTTTATTCCTTTATCTGAGAAATATTTACACGCTTTTACACCTTCTTTAGTCATTGGTAATTTAACGACGATTTGATCATGTAAATCTGCTAACTCCTCACCTTCTCTAATCATTCCTTCAAGGTCCATAGCGTTTACTTCTGCACTTACATCTCCGTCAACAATATTACAAATAGCGACATAGTGCTTTAATATGTTGTCTTTTCCTGTAATGCCTTCTTTAGCCATTAATGATGGGTTTGTGGTTACACCATCTAAAATTCCTAATTCTTGTGCTTCTTTAATTTGCTCTAAATTAGCAGTGTCTATGAAAAATTTCATCTTTTAAAATTTAATGTTGTGTGTTGTTTTGAAATGCAAAAGTAAGAAATCCATTTTGAATAAAATAAAAAAACCGCTCCATAAAATGAAGCGGTTTTATTAAAAATTTAAAATTGAATTATGCTTTATCGCCTGAAGTCGATTTAACAGCTAAATTGTAAATTACTAAACCAAATCCAATTTTGTTAATAGCATCAGCAATATTGTAAGCTACATCTACACTTCCTTTTCCTAAAAAGTCTGTGTACCAACCATCAGTTCCTAACATGTAACCTAATGGATAGATAGCCCAACCTACTAATACGAACCAACATAAAATTTTGTGAGAAGATAAAACATTTCCACCAGCTGCAGCAGCTAATTTAGAAGCTTCACCAAACCAAATTTCATAAGCGATTGCAAAATAAGCTAAACCAGAGATTAATCCCCAAAATGCTGCTTGATCACTAAAAATTGTTTCTCCAAAATAACCTGTTACTAACATAATTATTGAGTAAAAAATCATTTTCCACAATAAACTTTGTTTAGCACCAGCTACTTTTAAAATTAAATAAAATTCTAAACACATTAACGGCACAGTTAATACCCAATCAACATATCTAAAGAATGTTGGCGATTCTTGGAACGCATTCCAATAATCACGCATGTAGAAATAATGTACTGCAGCAATGAAGGTAATTAAACCTGAAACCAATACAGAAGTACGCCACTTTTTATCAAATTGACTTAATGATAAAAAGAAAAATGCTGAAGCAGCCATCATAGCCATGCTTCCAATAAAAAATGTAAAACCAACGTAATCATTAGGTAACATTTTTGTTACACTAGATGAAAGAAACATCAAATTTGTCATAATTAAAATAGTTTGAATTAGTTAATTATGTAAATTTATGAAATTTTATATTTAAAAAACAAATTTTTTTTGTTTATTTTTATAAAAAATGTTTAAAACAAAATTGATTTATAAATCTTAAACATGAGTAAAATATCAATAATAACAAGCTTTCTAGGCTTATGGCTAACTTCTTATTTATCAGACAATAACCAAATAATTTTTGGATTTTTTTTAATATTTACCTTCGGAATTTTGCATGGAGCTAATGATTTGGTACTAATTAATCGAATTGAAATGAAAAAAAAGAGGCCTTTTATTAAAATAATAATAAGTTATGTTATAATTGTCTTATTATCTGTAATTCTATTCACCTCATTGCCAACTTTAGCCTTACTTTTATTTATTATTGTAAGTGGTTATCATTTTGGAGAACAACATTGGCAAATAATTTCTTATGAAAGAAATCTAGTAAGTAAATTATTTGAACTTACTTATGGTTTATTTATTTTGGGTCTTTTATTAAATTTTAATAGTAGTGAAGTCTCAAAAATAATTATTGAAATCACTTCAATAAATTTATCACCTATAGTATATAGAGTAATAGTTTTAGTGCTCGGCCTGTTTTTAGTGTGCTTTACTTATTTAATGGCAATAAAATCAAGTGATTTTAAAAAGAATATTTTAGAACAATTCTTTTATCTTGTTTTGCTTTGTGTTATTTTTAAAAGTTCAAGCTTAATTTGGGGCTTCACAATTTACTTTATTTTTTGGCACAGTATACCCTCGTTAAATGATCAAATAATTTTTTTATACGGTAGTTATAGTTTTACTCATTTTAAAAATTATTTAAAAACTGCCTTTTGGTATTGGTTTGTGTCGTTATGTGGAATAACATTATTATACTTTGCAGCAAAAGACCTTGTTATTTTTGATGCTTTGTTTTTTTCATTTTTAGCTTCAATAACTTTTCCGCATGCGATAGTTATTTTAAAAATGTTTAAAAAATA
>CANGPW010000119.1 GCA_947456185.1 Bacteroidota bacterium
ATATATGGCTATTCAATGCCTATAGAGAGAACGACAATTAATCTAAGGTTGAGCAATGACGCGTTCTGTCCTAGTTATTGACACGTACTACATTGACGCGCTTCGTCAACTTCACGCTGACCATAAATTTGAGGGACAGGTCACGTACGGCGAAGAAATACGTCGAGTCTCTGGCTATGGCTTTGGGACTGGCGGTGCGTATGTGCGTGCGCTGGCAGCACTGCAATGGGATGCATCAATCATTGTTCCCAACTCGCTTGGACTTCAGGATCTTTGGGCGAGTGAAAACAACAAACAAAGTCCCATTGGTCTTGGGTGGGAATACATGCAGATTCTTGCCCGTCCACCGATTGCACGAGATGTGTTGAAGTGGATTCCGCATGCTCACAAGATCTTGCTGCAGCAGGTGAAAGACATTCGTCCCGATGTTCTGTTGGTGCAAGACATCAACGCCATCCCACCATCGTTGGTGAAACTGTTAAAGAAATATGCAGGCACGGTAATTGGTGAAATTGCCTCGCCATTGCCGCCGGATGCATTTGTCACGTGTTATGACCGGATTATCTCGGCCCTACCTTCGATAGTGGAGAAAGCAAATTCTCTTGGAGTTCCTTCGACATTTCTTCCATTGGGTTTTGATGCTCGTTGGGCAACACAGTCAGATACGAAGACACGTGAGATCGACGCAGTATTTGTGGGTAGTTTCACTCGCTTGCAACCCAATACGGCACCCCTATTGCGTGCTGTTGCTGAAGCGATTCCTGGGTTTCGGGTGTACGGCACTGCAAAACCCGATGTTTTAGAAGCTGCTGGATTAAGAAAGAATTATCACGGGCCAGTGTGGGGCAGCGAGATGTTCTCGGTATTGGGAAATAGCAAGATTGTTGTGAATCGGCATGGAACAGTTGCTGGACCTTATGCAGTGAACATGCGTATGTATGAGACAACTGGATCAGGTGCTGCATTAATCACTGAGTCGAAATCAAACTTGCAGGACTTGTTTGATGTCGGTAGTGAGGTGATGGCGTACACCGACATTGATGAAGCAGTAGAAATCGCTGTCAGTTTGTTGGCTGAACCCGATCGTCTATCTGCACTTGCACATGCTGGCCAACAACGAACATTGCGTGATCATACGTATGACCGCCGAGCTGAGTCTTTGGTAGAAATATTTGAAAGCGACCTTGCACGGCCACGACGGTCGTAATCGCTACAGAGTCATTGAAGAAGGACTTGGTGCACCGATAGTGGTGACCGCGATCGAAGCCTTCACGGCAGCACCAAGAATGTTGCGGCCATCAATGATTGCTTTTATGCCAGGGAGATCAGTTGGCTGCAGAGATGCGTATGCCACGTGATCAGTTTGAACGATTGCACCTTCTGCAGTTTCACCTAAATGAAAAGCTTCAAACCCATAGTGACCTAGTTCGTCATCTGTATACAGAGGGTCATGCACCAAAGCTGTAGCGCCTGCGGATCGAAGCTCGGCTACTAAGTCAAAGACCCCAGAGAATGCTGTCTCTTTCACGCCATTGCGATACGCAGCACCAAGAACGACTACTCGTTTGTCTTTCAAAGTGCCGAGCGCCTGAGTCAGCTGCTCGACTGCATATTTGGGCATGGATTTGTTTGCTGTTCTTGCAGCTCGCACAATGGTGGCATCTGGGTCGTTCCACAGGTACATCTGTGGGTACACCGGAATGCAATGACCACCAACAGCAACGCCTGGCAAATGGATGTGGCTAAACACTTGGCTATTACATGCTGCAATCACGTCAAAGATGTTGATGTCATGTTTGTCAGCAAACTGGGCGAATTGATTGGCCAGTCCAATGTTGACATCGCGGTAGGTGGTCTCTGCCAATTTTGCTAATTCGCTCGCTTCACATGACCCCAAGTTCCACACTCCATTCGGGCGCGGAAGGTCAGGGCGATCGTCGAAATCAAGCAAACTGTTGTACAGATCAACTCCACGCTCTGCTGAAGTCGCGTCAATACCACCAACCAATTTCGGATATCGACGGAGGTCACTAAAGATGCGACCAGAAAAGACCCGCTCCGGGCTAAACACCAAAGAAAAGTCTTTGCCTGCTTTCAGACCACTGACAGCCTCTAGTGCGGGAGCAAAACGAGCACGAGTTGTTCCGACGGGCAAAGTTGTTTCGTATGAAACGATTGTTCCTGGTTTCAAACCTTTTGCGACTGTTGCTGTTGCTTCATCCATCCAACCGAAGTCGGGAACGCCGTCGTTATTGACATATAAAGGAACAACTATGACCACTGCATCACTTTGCTGCACTGAGCCAGGGCCATCAAGAGTTGCTGTGAGATTCTTACGAATAACAGCAGATGATAGAAGTTCTTTCAAGCCAGTTTCACCGGGAAAAGGTTCAATACCGTCGTTGACTTGCTGCACGGTGGTGGGGTTGACATCAACACCGAACACAGTGTGACCTTTGGATGCGAATTGAACCGCCAATGGAAGGCCGATTTTCCCAAGGCCAATTACTGAAATCTTCATAGTGATAAACCTAACTGTGTAATGAATTCAGATGGAGAACAGTTACAGCGTGTGGAGCTTGCCATCAAGAATCATTTCTTCGGCTATGGCAACGACACGAGCACCTTCTTCTAAAGTGACAATTTTTGTTTGATCACCGGAAAGAACAGCATCGCGAAATGTCTCGTGTTCGACAACGAGGGGTTCACGGCGCTGCAATGCGAAACGAGTGACATCGCCTTCGGAAACTCCACGGAACGCCGAGACCTGATCCCAGGCAGTGGAGGTGTTTCCATTTTCGAAATAGGTGAGGTCGGCAGTCAACGTATCGGCAACAAGTGCGCCCTTTTCACCAACAACAATAGTGGTGCGTTCCTTTTGAGGGCTAAGCCAGTTCACCGTGTGGGAAGCAATAGTTCCCTTGCTGAGTGTGGCAATGGCAATCACCATGTCTTCATGTGGACGGCCACTCTTATGTGTAGTGCGTGCATTGATGCTGACGTACTGCTGTTGAGTCACCCATGCAGTGAGGTCGATATCGTGCGTTGCAAGATCTTTTACAACACCTACATCGGCGATTCGGCCCGGAAACGGCCCTTGGCGACGAGTTGAAATTTGAAAGATCTCACCGAGAGCGCCACTTTCAATGCGGTGACGCATCTCTTGCAACGCAGGGTTGAAGCGTTCGATATGTCCAACACCACCGACCAATCCGGCTGCATGAAATGCTGCGACCAATTCACGTGATGACGCGGTGTCGCTAGCGACAGGCTTTTCAATGAGTGCATGAATTTTTCGTGCAGCGAGTTCAATTCCGAGTTCAAGGTGAAAAATGGTAGGGGATGCCACAACGCAATAATCAGGTTTTAAGTCAAGAAGTTCTGTGAAGTTCTTGTAGACGCGTTGACCTTCAATAGCTGCCGGCACATTTTCGCCCGGGTCGTATGCCCCGATGAATTCAACGCCATCGAGCCCATTGAGCACTCTGCAGTGGTGACGTCCCATGACTCCTAGACCGAGAACTGCTGCTTTCAACATGATTAAGAGCCTGCACCAGCGACGGCATTGACTGCAGCAACTATTTGTTCAAGATCGTTCTGAGATAGCAACGGGTGAACAGGAAGAGAGAGACATTGTTCTGCAACAAGTTCTGTAGTTGGCAAATCAAGAGTTAAACCAAATGATGGAAGACGATGAATTGGGATGGGGTAGTACACGCCATTTCCAATTCCCTTTGCCGTTAGTTGTTCTGCAAACTTGTCCCGGTTCATTCCTTCA
>CANGPW010000120.1 GCA_947456185.1 Bacteroidota bacterium
TTGAGGAAGTAATGTTGGTAAAACCACATCAAATAAAAATACTGAATATTGATTTAAGTGAGGAAGAAGAAACCAACTTAATGGATATTTTGGAGCGATTGTTAACCCATGAACCCATTCAGTATATTTTAGGAAATGCTTGGTTTTATGGCAATAAATTTTACGTTACTCCAGATGTGTTAATACCCAGAAGTGAAACCGAAGAGTTGGTGGAATTGGTAATAGAAAAGATAAAAGAAAACTATAAAAATGAAACTGCTAATTTTCAATTAATTGATATTGGAACTGGTTCGGGTTGTATTGCCATTTCACTAAAATTGGCTTTACCTCATTGGCAAGTATTTGGACTCGATAAAAGTAAAAATGCCTTAACCATTGCAAAGCAAAGTGCTAAAAGTTTAAATGCTGATGTGCAATTTATTGAAGACGATATTTTAAATATTCAACAGCAGGAAACTACCCAATTTTTTGATGTGATAGTCAGTAATCCGCCATATATATTGGAACAGGAGCAACTTGCTATGAGTAAAAATGTTTTAAACTTTGAACCTCCAGAAGCACTTTTTGTAGCCAATGATAGTCCGCTCATTTTTTATGAAGCCATAGCTAATTATGCTTTGCAATATTTGAAGAAAGATGGTTTTTTATTTTTTGAAATCAACCAAGTTTTTGGAGCAGAAACAATTAAAATGCTTGCCGATAAAGGATTTTTAGAAATAGCATTATTGAAAGACATTAATCAAAACGATAGAATGATTGGTTGTAGGAAAGCTTAAAAAACTAATGTTGAATAAATTAAAACAATTTATTTTCCCATTCATAAAAATCATATTTATTATTATTTCTATAAATGATATTATTGTGCTTTCTATTCTAAAAATAATATATTCAATTAAAAATGAAAAATTTTATCATCTTACTTTCTGTGTTAATGGCATTGCATGCCAATGCACAAAAAAAAGTAAAAAATGCTGCTCCCGTTAAAACTTTTGTCACTGTTGAAAATACTTCGGCAGACGGAAAGTACAAATACACCACCGTTACAAACGATCCCTTAGGCGTTAGAACTTACAAATTAGCAAATGGCTTAACGGTAATGATGAGTGTAAATAAAAAAGAACCACGCGTTCAAACTTACATTGCTACCAATGCTGGAAGTAAAAACGATCCTGCAGATAATACAGGTTTAGCCCATTACTTGGAGCATATGTTGTTCAAAGGAACTGATGTGTTTGGAACAAAAGATTGGAAAAAAGAAAAAGAACAATTGGACAAAATTGATGCTTTATATGAAGTTTATAACAAAACTACTGACGATAAAAAACGCACCGAAATTTATCATTTAATTGATTCGGTAAGTGGTGTTGCGAGTACTTTTGCCATTGCCAATGAATATGATAAAATGTTAATGTCGATTGGTGCGCAAGGTACCAATGCTTTTACAAGTTTAGAGCAAACAGTTTATGTAAATGACGTAGCACAAAATCAAATAAGCAAATGGTTAACCATAGAAGCTGAAAGATTTAGAGCGCCAGTTTTACGTTTGTTTCACACTGAATTAGAAGCAGTTTACGAAGAAAAAAATATTAGTTTAGACAATGATGGTCGCAAAGTTTACGAGGCATTATTAAGTAATTTATTTAAAAGCCATCCTTACGGAACGCAAACAACTATAGGAACTGTGGAGCATTTAAAAAATCCTTCATTGGTTAAAATCCGTAATTTTTATAACACTTATTATGTGCCAAATAACATGGCAATTGTATTAAGTGGCGACATTAATCCGGATGCGTTAATAGCAGAAATAGATGCTAAGTTTAGTTTCATGCAGCCAAAAGTTATTCCTGTATTTAATAGTTCAGTTGAAAAAGCTAGAACAGAACCAACCATAGTAAATGTTTATGGTCCTGATGCTGAAAATATAATGATTGGCTACAGGTTGCCAGGATCTGGCACCAAAGAAGAAATGCTTTTTACCATGTGTGACATGATTTTAGCAAATTCAAAAGCAGGATTAATTGATTTGAATTTGTTGAAAAAACAAGCTGTTTTAGGCGCTTCGTCTAGTGTTTGGGTAAATCACGATTATAGTGTTTCGTTTTTAACAGGTAAACCCAAAAAAGGTCAATCGTTGGATGAAGTTCGCCAGTTATTATTAGACCAAATAGAGATCATTAAAAAAGGAAACTTTGATGAAAGTATTTTAAAAGCAATTATTGCCAATTTAAAAATAGCAAAAATTGCAGAACAAAAAACCAATGAGGGTCGAGCTAATGCTATGCTTGATGCATTTACACTGAACCGCGATTGGAAAAATTCAGTTTCAATGATCAATGACATGAACAAAATTACCAAAGCAGAAATAGTAGCTTTTGCTAATCAATTTTATACAAATGATTACGTAGTTATCAATAAAAAAATAGGGGAGGATAAAGAAATTACTAAAGTTCCAAAGCCAATTATTACTCCTGTAAGTGTTAACAGAGACGATGTTTCACCTTTTGTTACCAAAATAAATGAAACGCCAAATGATAACATTAAACCAAAGTTTTTGGATTATAGCAAAGACTTAGTTTTTGATAATTTAAAAGGAAAAGCACCTATTTATTATGTGCAAAACAAAGACAATGATTTGTTTCAATTATACTATGTGTTAGACATGGGTAAATTCAATGATTTGAAACTTCCATTTGCCATTAATTTATTACAATATTTGGGTACTGATAAAATGACTAGTGAGCAAATTAGCAAAGAGTTTTTTAAATTGGCTTGCGATTTCAATGTGTCGGCTAGTAACGAACAAGTATATGTTACCTTAAGCGGATTAAATGAAAATTTTGAACCTGCTGTAAAGTTATTCGAATATTTATTAGCAAATGCAAAACCTGATACAGCTGCTTTAAATAATTTAATAGAACGTACTTTAAAAGGCAGAACAGATGCTAAATTAAACAAAAATGCCATTCGCAGTGCGCTCACGGCTTATGCCATGTATGGTGCTAAAAACCCAAATACTTACATGCTTTCTGAAACTGAATTACGTGCTTTAAATGCTGCTGATTTAGTGAAAAATTACATTCAGAAAATGAGTCTATACAAACATACTATTTATTATTTCGGTCCGCTTTCAGTTGTTGGTTTGAAAAGCACTTTATCAGTTTATCATCAATTACCTGCTGTGCAATTAGCATATCCGGCAGCTATAAGTTTTAAACGCAATGAAACCAAAGAAAACACTGTTTATTTTACCGATTACAAAATGGTACAAGCTGAAGTATCATGGTTAAACAAATCGGATAAAAACTATGATTCAACAGCAGTTCCAACCTTGCAATTATTTAATGAATATTTTGGTGGTGGAATGAGTAGCATTGTGTTTCAAACCATTCGCGAGAGCAAAGCATTGGCGTATTCAACGTATTCGTTTTACCAAACACCAAGCAAAAAAACAGATCCTTATTACACCATAGCTTATGTAGGAACGCAAGCCGATAAAATTAATGAGGCCATACCTGCAATGAATGAGTTACTAACTACTTTACCTAAAGTAGATGCCAATATTGATGGTGCAAAAGCATCAATAAAAAACAACATTGAAACAGAAAGAATCAATGATGAAGCTGTAATTTTTAATTATATAAATAATCAAA
>CANGPW010000121.1 GCA_947456185.1 Bacteroidota bacterium
ATAATAATACAAGTAATTTATTGCCATGCAATGGCCATGTAAATTACTTTGGAAAAATATTAAGTGACGAAGAAATATTGCATTATTTTAATGAATTAAATGATACAATAGCATGGAAAAACGATGAAGTAATTATTTTTGGAAAATTGATAATAACCAATAGAAAAGTAGCTTGGTATGCCACTTCAAATTTGGATTATACTTATTCCAATATTTCGAAAAAAGCATGGCCATTTACACCAGCACTTTTAAGATTAAAACAAATAGTGGAACAAAAAACGGGTGAAATTTATAATGCATGTTTACTTAATTTATATCAAAATGGAAGCGAAGGAATGGGCTGGCATAGCGATGATGAAAAAGAGCTTGAACCTCTGGCATCTATTGCCTCTTTAAGCTTAGGATCGGAACGAAAATTTTCATTAAAACACAAACAAAACAAACAAACTGTATCTGTCATTTTAGCAAACGGTAGTTTGTTAGAAATGAAAAATGAAACGCAATTATTTTGGAAACATGCCTTGCCAAAAACCACTAAAGTACTAGGACCAAGAATTAATTTAACTTTTAGAAAAATGGTGATTTGATGTGATTTGATAAAAATAAATAACATAAAAGATTACTAGAACACATCAGATTAAATAGTAGTTTTGAAAATAAAATTAGCATGGAAATAGGAATAGATAGTTTTGCAGCCGCATCGATTGAAAATGAAAACAATACGGCTGAAAATAACAGTCAATCACTGAAAGAATTATTAGCTAGAATTGCCTTTGCTGATGAAATGGGATTAGACGTTTTTGGAATTGGGGAACACCACCGAAAAGAATTTTTAGATTCAGCACCAACTATTATATTAGCAGCTGCTGCGGCCATTACCAAACAAATTAAATTAACCAGCGCAGTTACAGTTTTGAGTGCTGCCGATCCTGTTAGGGTATTTCAAAATTTTGCTACTTTAGATTTAATTTCAAAAGGCAGGGCTGAAATTGTAGTTGGCAGAGGTTCATTTACCGAAGCATTTCCATTATTTGGTTACCATGTTCATGATTATGATGAATTGTTTACAGAAAAGCTGAATTTATTACTTGAAATTTGTAAAAATGAAACCATTTCATGGAATGGAAAGTTTCGTCCTTCATTGATCAATCAAACTATTTACCCGCGACCATTTCAAAATAAATTACCCGTTTGGTTAGGTGTTGGTGGTACGCCTGCATCGTTTGTTAGAGCCGGACAACTTGGATTGCCGTTAATGGTAGCAATTATTGGAGGTGAAACGCATCGTTTTAAACCACTCATAGATTTATACAGAGAGGCTGGCAGAAAAGCTGGATACTCAAATGAGCAACTAAAAGTTGGGTTACATTCATTGGGTTATGTGGCCAATACCACCCAAGAAGCCATTGACGATTATTATCCTGGGTACGCTGAAACGTTTACAAAAATTGGTAAAGAACGTGGATGGCCACCAGTTACTCGCACTCGATTTGAATCGCAAATAGGCAATTTAGGTGCTATTTTAATTGGCAGTCCTGAGGAAGTTGCACAAAAAATATTAAGACATAGCGAAGCTTTAGGAGGGATTTCAAGAGTTACTTTTCAAATGGATAGTGCGGGATTATCGCACCAAAAACATTTAAAAGCCATTGAGTTAATAGGTAAAAAAGTAATGCCATTGGTTAATCTATAAACTTAAATTTTCAGTGCCAATATAATTACTCACAAACTCTAAAGCCCTTATTTCAGAGTAATAATCTCCTTGAATTCCGTTCATTGAAAAACCAACATGGCCACCTTTTTTGGGTGTTTCTAAATGCAGAAATTCGTGCTTTTTAGCCATATCTATTGGGAAACACGATTTTGTTAAAAACGGATCATTTAAAGCATTGACCAATAAAGTTGGTAAAGTAATATTTGGTAAAAACTGCAGTGAATTACATTTATTATAATAATCTTGGGCATTTTTAAAGCCATGCATTTTAGCCGTAACCAATGAATCCCATTCTACAAAAGTTTTCACTTTTTCAATTCCAGTAATATCTAATTGATTGGGGAATATTTTACTTTTCTCGATGGTTTTTTTGTTCAAGCTTTTCAAAAAATTAAACATGTAAGGTTTGTTTACTTTGTTACTTAAAACTTGAGCACTTGAAGCTAAATCAACGGGCACAGAAAAGGCAAAAGCACATTTTATTTTATTGGATAAATGATTGGCATTTTCACCTAAATATTTCAATAACACATTACCCCCTAAACTAAATCCACCAAGCACCAAATGCTTGTAATTATTTTGTTTTAAAATATGTTCAATGATTAAATTAACATCGTCACTTTTTCCCATGTGATAACTGGAAAGTAATCGATTATTTTCACCACTACAGCTCCTGAAATTCATGACACAAACATCAAAATGACGGTTACTGAAATGCTTTACAAATCCTTTAATATACTGCGATTGCGAGCTTCCTTCTAATCCATGAAATAAAATAAGTAATGTTTGATTGCCACTGCAAACCCAATCTAAATCTATAAAATCTCCATCGACTAATTCTACCCTTTCGCGCTTATAATTTACACTAACTTTTCGGAACAAAGCAGGAAGCATTGTTTCCAAATGTTTGTTCTTATTCCATTTATTTCCCTTATAATTACTTTGTAAAAACGGCATTTATTTAATTATTTCAGAAACGAATATATTACTTCTAAAATAATTAGAACAAACAAAAAAGTCCTACTTAAATTAAGCAAGACTTTTATAAAATAATTATACTTTCTATTTACACAAAAGCGTTTTCGCCAGTAATGTCTAAACCAGTAATCAATAAATGAATATCGTGAGTTCCTTCATAAGTAACTACCGATTCTAAGTTCATCATGTGGCGCATAATAGGATATTCGCCAGTAATGCCCATTCCTCCTAACATTTGACGTGCGTTACGAGCAACATTCAAAGCCAAGTCAACATTGTTACGTTTAGCCATACTTATTTGAGCAGGGGTAGCGCGACCCTCGTTCATTAACACGCCTAAACGCCAAGTCAATAATTGTGCTTTGGTAATTTCAGTAATCATTTCGGCTAATTTCTTTTGTTGTAATTGGAAACCAGCTATTGGCTTACCAAACTGAATGCGTTCTTTGCTATAACGCAATGCTGTTTCGTAACAATCCATGGCTGCACCTAAAGCACCCCAACTAATTCCATAACGAGCAGAGTTCAAGCAAGTCAAAGGACCTTTTAAACCCTCAACGCCAGGTAATATATTTTCAATAGGAACCAACACATCGTTGAACACTAACTCACCAGTTGCACTGGCACGTAAGCTCCATTTGTTATGTGTTTCGGGCGTGGTAAATCCTTCCATGCCACGTTCTACGATGATCCCTTTTATTTTCCCTAATTCGTTTTTAGCCCATACCACTGCTACATCGGCATAAGGTGAATTAGAAATCCACATTTTAGCACCGTTCAGTATTACATGTTTGCCATCGCCAGCAGGTTTAAAATTGGTGGTCATTCCACCTGGATCAGAACCATGGTTAGGCTCAGTTAAACCAAAGCAACCTAACATATCGCCTTTGGCTAATTTGGGTAAATATTTATGTTTTTGTTCTTCGCTACCAAATTTATAAAT
>CANGPW010000122.1 GCA_947456185.1 Bacteroidota bacterium
ATGTTTGTCAAATTGTTTTAAATAAAATAGTTCCAAACAAAAATTTACATATACTGGCAAAAGCAGCTTTGGCCGCATTGCTCATGCTCATTATTGATATTTTTATTGAAAACATTGCTCCACAATTAGATTTTTGGTATTGGAAAAACAATGTTGTGCCCATTCAAAATTATACAGCCTGGTATATTTTTTCTTTTGTATTTATATTTATATATCATCAGTTGGATTTACCTTTAACCAATAAAATAGCACCTTGGCTTTATGGTTTGCAATTGGCTTTTTTTGTTGGTTTGAATTGGTTGTATTAATTAGCAAAAACTTTTTTCCTTTTATCTGTTTATAATTGCAAAGCTTTTTAAAAATATATGTTATTTAATTTTTCAGTGGTATTTGTTACGTTTTGGTTCATGGAGTTCATGGCTTGGTTTACGCATAAATATGTAATGCATGGTTTATTATGGTATTTGCATAAAGATCATCACCAAGTAGAACCAGGTTTTTTTGAAAAAAACGATTCATTTTTTTTAATTTTTGCCATTCCAAGTGCTTATTGTTATGTAACAGGATTAATGTATCACGATTTAAGATTGTATATTGGAATTGGAATTTCGTTATATGGTTTTGCATATTTTATCATTCATGAAATTATCATACATCAACGTTTTAAAATATGGAGTCGTTTAGATAATAGATACGTTAAAGCCATTCGCAGAGCGCATAAAATCCATCATAAATATTTAGGAAAAGAAGATGGCGAAAACTTTGGAATGTTAATAGTACCTTTAAAATATTGGAAAAACCCAAATTCAACTAACTAAAAGATGAGTTTATATGCTTGGTTAATGTTAGGTTCTTTTATTGGGCCATTTGCTTTAAGCTTCGATAAAAAAGTAGCTTTTTACAAATGGTTTAAGCCTTTATTTATAGGTATTTTTATCAATGCATTTTTATTTATTTTATGGGATGGTTGGTTTACTCGTTCTGGAATTTGGTGGTTCAATAACGATTATGTTTTACCTTTTCGATTCAATGATTTACCAATTGAAGAATGGCTTTTTTTTATAGTTGTTCCTTTTGCAAGCGTATTTATTTATGCATGTATCAAAGCATATTTTTCTGATAAATTCTTCCAACCATTTGTATCAATAATTAATTACATATTTATAGTTTTACTTGTTGTTGCTTGTGTTTTATTTAACGATAAAACGTATACTTTGGTAAATTGTGCATTGGCATTGGCTTTATTGCTTTTGCATCAGTTCTATTTTAAAAAATCGTACATGGCTTATTTTTGGATGGCCTATTTTGTTCATTTAATTCCATTTTTATTGGTAAATGGTGTGCTTACCGGTGCTGTAACTCCTGATCCTGTTGTTTGCTATAACACCAATGAAATTATAGGTTTGCGAATTATTACCATTCCAATTGAAGATACTATTTATGCACTCACATGCATATTAATTCCAATAACCGTCATGGAATATTTATTGGACAAAAAATAATTTTTTATATCCAAGCTACTTTCTCGTTATTCGTAAAAATTATATTTTATGAGAAAGACTTCATTTTTTAATCAATTATTTGCCATTTGTTTTTTATTTACTTTCAGTTTTTCAACTTCATTTGCGCAGCAAAATTTAAGTATAGAAAAATTGTGGCAATTAGGTAGAGTTTCTGATCAACAGGTTTCTCCAGATGGTAAAACAGTAATTTTCAGTGTTAAAAATTATGACATAAAAGCCAATAAAGGCACCAATATTATTTATAAGTGTGATATCAATGGTGGCAATAAAACAGCAATTACTAGTGCGGAAATGAATGCTTTTAGTGCAAGATTTACACCAGATGGTAAAAAAATAAGTTACTTAAAAGTAATAGGTGGAAATGTTGCATTGTATGAAATGAACCTGGATGGTAAAAATGAAACGCTTGTGTTGAATATTCCTGGTGGAATTAGTGGTTATAAATACTCTCCAAAAATGAACAATATAGCCTTTACTGCCGATGTAAAAATTGATAAAGAAGTAAAAGAAATTTACCCAGATTTAGATAAATGCAATGCCAGAATTATTGATGGTTTATTTTACCGCCATTGGGACAGTTGGCACGATTACGCATACAGTCATTTGTTTATTGTACCTTATTCAAATGGTCAAATCAATGGTGATGCAATTGATATCATGAAGAATGAAAAATTTGATTGTCCCTTACAGCCAAATGGCGATGACGATGAATTTAATTGGAATCCTGCCGGTACCAAATTAGCTTACGACAGTCGAAAATTAAATGGAACTGCTGAAGCCATTTCAACCAATAGCGATATTTATTTATATGATTTAATTTCAAAACAAACTTCAAATATTTCTTCATTGAACGAAGGTTATGATAGAAATCCGCAGTTTTCACCTGATGGAAATAAAATTCTTTGGCTAAGTATGCAAGGCAAAGGAAATGAAAGTGATTTGAATAGATTGGTTTGCATAGATTTGTTAAACAAAGATTTATTAATTAAAGAAATTACTGGCAAAAGTAATTTTGATTATCCAATTGAAAATTTTCAATGTAGTAACGATAACAAAAGCATTTATTTTACAGCTCCATTTAAAGGAACTAAACAGTTATTTGAATATTGTTTTACTGTAAAAAAAGGTAAAGAGAATATTACAAAAATATCGAATACTGAAACCGATTATGGTTCATTTTGTGCCATTACCAATGATAAAAAAACAAGTTTTGTAATTGGTAAAATGAGTATTTCAATGCCAACAGAACTTTTTGTAATTGACTTAAAAACTAAAACTGAAACACAAATTACTTTTACCAATCAAGCCATTTTAAGTCAAACCCAAATGGGTAAAGTGGAGAAACGAATCACCAAAACTACCGATGGAAAAGATTTGTTAAGTTGGGTTATTTATCCACCTAATTTTGATCCAACTAAAAAATACCCAACCTTATTGTATTGTCAAGGTGGTCCACAAAGTGCGCTTACACAATTTTTTAGTTACCGCTGGAATTTTCAATTAATGGCTGCCAATGGTTATATTGTTATTGCGCCAAATAGACGTGGAATGCCAGGCCACGGAAGTGAATGGAACGATGCCATTACAGGCGATTATGGTGGACAATGTATGAAAGATTATTTAAGCGCCATTGATGATATTAGCAATGAACCATATGTTAATAAAGACAAGCTAGGAGCAGTAGGGGCAAGTTTTGGCGGGTTTTCAGTTTATTGGTTAGCAGGAAACCATAACAAACGCTTTAAAACATTTATTGCACATTGTGGCATGTTTAACATGGAGAGTTGGTATGGAACCACCGAGGAAATGTACTTTGCCAATAACGATAATAAAGGTCCATATTGGAGTCAAACTGAACACCCAAATAACTTTGATGCATCGCCACATAAATTTGTAAAAAACTGGGATTCGCCCATGTTAGTAATTCATAACGAAAAAGATTTTAGAGTTCCACTAGGACAAGGAATGGAAGCATTTACAGCTGCTCAATTAAAAGGCGTTCCTAGCAGGTTTTTGTATTTCCCTGACGAAAACCATTGGGTGACCAAACCTCAAAACAGTGTGCTTTGGCAACGAGTTTTCTTTGA
>CANGPW010000123.1 GCA_947456185.1 Bacteroidota bacterium
GTAATATGTATGCAAAAGCATTTTTTGAAAAAATGAATTTTGATGCCATTACCCTTGCACCTTACATGGGAAATGATAGCTTAGCGCCATTTTTTGAGCATAAAAACAAATGGGGAATTGTTTTGGCGTTAACCAGTAATGCTGGTAGTGCCGACTATGAGCAACAAAAAATCAATGATGAATTTTTGTTTGAACATGTTATAAAAAACACTTGCAAATTAGCTACCGATGAACAATTAATGTTTGTGGTAGGTGCCACCAAACCTCAAGATTTTACTATTATTAGAAAGCATGCTCCTACTCATTTTTTATTGGTTCCTGGAGTTGGTGCTCAAGGAGGAAGTTTAGCAGAAGTAGTAAAATATGGTAAAACCGATGAAATAGGTTTGTTAATTAATGCTTCTCGAAGTATTATTTATGCGAGCAATGGAATTGATTTTGCTGAAGCTGCAATGGCCGAAGCAAAGAAAATGGCTTTGGAAATGAGTGAATATATTTAGTTAATTTCTTACACTAATAACCCAACCTTCTTTTACTTTATATCTTGGATTTTCAGGTAAAATTATTGCATTTAAAGTAGTAGAAATTATTCCAATTCCAAAAGAAACTAAAATGCTTGGAGCGTAACTTAAAGTTTGTTTGCTAAACAAACTATACATACCATAAATTGTTCCTAGCGCAATGGTACTTGATACAAGACTTTTTGCCAAAGTTCTTCCTATAGTAATTCTTCTAAATGCCACAATGTCTTTAATGGCAATGATCCGATAATTAGGTTCAAATTTTCCTGTTAATTTTTGAACCCAAATAGGTTTTTCCTCACTCCTATTTCCCAAAAGTATAGTTGAATCATTTATTTCATTTACTATGTTTTTAAAATGATATATTTGATTATTATATCCTCTATATTGAACTGAAAGAGTTTGTCCTTCTGATATTTCAATGGCTTTATTGGTTTTAGTATTTAAAAACAATAAAGTTTTTTGAGCATAATTTTGCACAGTAAAAAAAAGTAAAAACAAGTATCCAAAAAGTAATTTTTTCATAAATAATTAGTTGTTGTTTAAAACATGAAAACCTATTTCACAATTCAAACATTTTTTATGGTCGCAATATTCATTTTTTAATTGTAATAATGCTTGTGTTTGTGCTGCATTTTGAGATTTTATATTTAAGGTTTCCCAAAAAGTAATAATATTATTTTTTTCAGGCTTTAATTGTTCTAACCAAGCTACTGCTTTGTCACATTTGCTTTCGTCAAAACGTAATTTTCCATACAAAAAAACAATGGGAACGACTGTATTTATTATAATTGTATTGATTGCCGAATTGCCTAAATCTGTTTTCACCGCATCAAAATCGTGGTTACTTAACTCACTTAAATGTATCAAATGGATGTGTTTTAATTGATATAATTTTTGTAAATCTTTAACAGTATCTATGGTTAAAACTTTTGAAAACAAATGACTGCTTTGGTATAAAAGTGCGGCAAATTGTAGGAGTCTAATGGTTGGAAAATTTCCTGGGCGCATTTTCCCAAATTTCCATATTCCCTTATCAATGCTTACTAATTCGTATTTTTTTTGAAGATGAAAATATTCTTTTTGTAAAAATTGTAAGTAATCATCATTTAATTTTTTATCAAAAAAGCCAGCAGTTCCAAGCACTAATGCTTCTATTTGGCTTAGCTTGTCTTTGTGCTTTGCAATAACGTGAATAGGTAAGTTTTTTGCCAACCATTCAAATGCTTGTTCATTTGTTTTTTGTCCAAAATATTTTGCCGTAAGCACATAAAAAGTTTGTTCCCAATTGTTATTATTTGCCTTCAGCAATGCTTCAATTCGATCACACTTTTTTTCTAAACGTTCAAAAACCAAGCGATGTAACCAATTATTTAATTTAAACTCGTTTGGTAAATTAAATATTGGTTCACAAGGAATTGTGGCTTTTTGATCAGCTAATATTTTGAACCTATCTAATAATTTTGGATTCAAATATTTATTCAATTCCAGGGTTAATATTGGCATATTGTTTTTATCAAAAATGGGTTTATCATTTTCATAAACTACATGTAAAATTACATTGTCGTATTTCTTATCACCCGAATGTTTGTGATTTATCCAATCACTTGCTTTGATGTGAATTTCAATATTCCCAACTAAAATCTCATTGTCGATTTTTATTTTAGCATTAAAAAAATCAGGACCAGCACCATGGTTTAAAACTCCAATATTTAAAATCTCTACAGGCTTTTCATTTACTAATAATAAAGCTTGTTTGAGTAATATTTTACTTTGCCATATATAGTGTAATAGTTCTTCTTTCATGGAATTAATAATACGCAATATAAATCTTTTTAATAATTAGTTTTACTCTTATTTTAATGTCAAGTATTGTTGTTTACATATTGATAATAATAGTTTTAATTTATTGTTTTATATTGCATGGCTTTTTAAATAGCAAAATAATGATAAAAAAATTCATACTAAATTTTAGCTTTTGTGCTATAGCAATAGCTACACAAGCACAAGCCACACTTCCAACCTTTTGGAGTTTTATAAGTCCTTCCCCTTCAGGCGGTACTGTTTCAAATCCTAACGCACCAATTATTACTTATTCAGAAAAACCAGGTTGGAGCACCAAAATTGATATTTCTGTTACTGGAACTACGCCATTCGTTTATGCTGCTGGTTCAGATGGTAATGCTTCATGCAGACTTGATGGAACTGGTGAGTTTGTACAAATAAATATTGCTGATAAACCAGGTCAATTATCATATTATTTAAGAGGCACGGGTATTGGTACTCCTTCTTTTACAGGTATTTTCGATATTCAACAATCAATTGATGGTACAACTTGGACAACTTTACGTAGTTTTACCACTGCCGCCCCCCCAACGGGTGCTTTTGCAAGATACACAGAAACATTAGCGGCAACTTCTCGTTATATTCGTTTTTTTTATAAAACCAAAGAAAGTGGAACAAATGTTGCGTTAGATAGCGTTTTTATTCAAGCTGCCGCTGCAGCTACAACACCAACCATTCAATTATTTAGAAATAATATTGCCATTGCCAATAACACACAAAACATTGTAGGTAATAATGCATCATTTACTTTTAAAGTAAAAAATACTGGAACCATAGATACTTTAGTTATTAATAGTATAAACTTTACAGGAAAAGATGCTAATGATTATGCTATAACTAATTCATTACCTATAAAAATAGCTGCAAACGATTCAACAGTATTAAATTGTACTTTAAACACTACTGGAAATGGAAGCAAGTTGGCTGCTATAAATATTAATAATAACGATATAGACAAATCACAATTTACAGTTAATTTATATGGAATAGCTGGAAGTTTAGCAACTGAACCAAGTTTTAAATCAACCAGTATTAGCTTTACAAATGTAAGTGCTTATGGTATGAA
>CANGPW010000124.1 GCA_947456185.1 Bacteroidota bacterium
AAACATAACGATTCGCATAAACATGAAAGTGGCTTTACTTCAGTTAAAATTCAGAAAAACAATTCCGTGATGCTTTCTACTTTAGAAGGTGCTACTTTAGGCGTTTGGATTTCGCACGGCGAAGGAAAATTCAATTTGCCAATGCCTGAAAATTCGTATAATATTGTTGCAAAATATGGTTACGAAGGGTATCCAGCCAATCCAAATGGTTCGGATTATAATACGGCGATGCTGTGCGATACAACTGGTCGTCATTTAGTAATGATGCCTCATATTGAACGTTCTACGTTCCCTTGGAATTGGGCAAATTATCCTGACAGAGGTCAAAAAGATGACGTTTCACCTTGGTTAGAAGCCTTTGTGAATGCCAGAAAATGGATCGATAACAAAAAATAAAATTTAAAAATCAGCTTTCAATAAGCTGGTTTTTTTTGTAATATTGCGTTTTAAAAAAAGTATGATCAATTCTACAAAATGTCTAAACTGCGACCAGGAAATTAATGGGAATTTTTGCTCTAATTGCGGGCAAAAAACAGCTATTCATCGAATTGACTTTAAAAATTTCATAAAACATGATTTTTTACACGGTCTTTTTCATGTTGAAAAAGGAATGTTATATACTGCAAAAGAATCATTAATACGCCCTGGAAAAGCAGCATTAGATTATATTGAAGGTAAAAGAATTAGATATTACAATGTTTTTTATTTTATCTTATTGCTAATTGGTTTAAATCTATTTTTATCTAATTATCATGCTCAATTAGTCGCCGAATATTTTGAGCATCCAATTATAGTAATAAATGATACTTTTGGTAATAAATTTCAACCATTTTTGGTGAAAAATGCTAAAATTTTAATTTTTTCATTCGTTCCGCTATTTGCCATAAACGGCTTTATTCTGTTCAGAAAACGTAAATTAAACTTCAGCGAACATCTAATTATTGCAGGAATTACATTCTTAGGAATATTACTAATCAATACACTTGACACTATAGTTTCTTTTTTAATATTTACAGAATATTTTGCTATTATTTATAAAATTTTCACGATAATTATTGGAATTACTATTATTATACTTCCAATCTTTAGCTATTATCAAACATTTAAAGAGTATTACAAAAAAGGTACTTTTGCTTTTCGAATAATTTTATTTATTCTTTTAACCTTACTCGAATTGTATGTATTTGCTTTTTTTATTGTCGGGTATTTAAGTAATTGGAAATTTGGTGACGTTCAATTTAACACATAAAAAAAACTGCCCGAAAGCAGTAAATTTTATTTCAATGTGTCATTTCTTCGTTGATAATTATGCAAAAAATCGCCTTTAGGTTTTCCTAAATCAAATGAACTCCATTTAGTTAACAATCGGGTATTTGTTCTAGCTTCATCCTTTTCCATATTTTCATACTCTATTCTGTAAATTGCAGAGTACATTTCTGCTCTTCCAACGCCATGATAACAATGAATTAATACTGGATAATTTTTAGGATCATCCATTATTTTGAAAAAAGTATCTAGATTATGCGGTTCAGGCACCTGATCAGAACCATTATTAAAATAGTTTACGCCCTTAATTTTTGCAATAGCTTCTTTTTCAGCAGTAAGCTCAGTAGGAATTTCAGGATTATTCACCTCATCACCTGTTCCTGGAAAACGCAAATCAATAATACTTTTAATTTTGTATTCTTTTACATAATCTTCAATTTCATCTAGAGGAATTACACCACTTTTGTATACTTTACCTTCTGTAATTGTTTCAAAATTATGATTAATATGCATGTCATACACATATTTTCCAATGCCAATTGTTATAAAAACAATAATAACTAACCCAATTTTTTTCTTGAAGTTCATTACTTTAAATTTAATTTTTTATCAATAATTCGTTGATAATAATCTTGTAAAAATGCCTTACAAGATATTTCTAAATTATTCATTTCTTTATTTCTATACTTGATTAAATTTTTAGTCAATTTTTTATCAGTAGCAGAATAAAAACCGATTGCTTTCTTACCATCAAAAGTACAAATATAGTTTCCTTCAGCGTAGTAATAAACCCCTGAATTATAATTAAATACAAAATCTTTATGATTTTTATCTAGCAAGCTAGAGCCCCAACTCCTGAATGGATCTTTATAACCTATCATGTCCAAAACAGTAGGATAAATATCGATATGTTGCGCTAAATCAGTATTTTCACCCTTATATTTCCCATTGGGGTCAAAAATAAGAATTGGAATAGCCAGACGATTCATTATTTGTTCTGAATAATGATCTGTGTAATTGACTTGATTACAATGATCTGCAGTTATAATAAATAGTGTGTTTTTATACCAAGGTTCATTTTTTGCAGCTTCAAAAAACTTTTTAAACGAAAAATCGGTATACGAAATACACTGGTGCATTGGAATATTACCTTTTGGAAATTTATTTTTATACTTATTAGGAACAATATAAGGTTCATGAGACGATACTGTAAATAAAGTAGTAAAAAAAGGTGCTTTTTTAGCATCGATAGTGTTCTTCATGAATTGAAAAAATGGTTCATCCCAAATACCCCAAGATCCATCGAAATCATCATCATTTCCATACTCTGTCATACCATAGTAATGATCAAAACCTAAAATATTTCCAAAGCCTAAAAACCCCATAGAACCATTAGGTGCACCGTGAAAAAATGAGGTATCATACCCTTTATCTTTCAACGTTGAAACTAACGATTGAATATCTTGCTTTGCATAAGGTGATGACGTAAAAGCATCTTTGAATGATGGAACTCCAGACAATATTGATGACATTCCATGAATAGATTTGTATCCATTAGCATAAGCATTGGAAAAAATCAAACTATGCTGCGCTAATGAATCAATAAATGGTGTGTAACTCACATAATCCTTGATATTTGCGTGTTTATTAAAAGCACCCGAATATTCTCTTCCAAAACTTTCTGTAATAATTAAAACAATATTGGGTTGGGTTGAAGGATTATTATTGTATTGCTTAATCGGTTGAAAATTAGAAGTCACAAAAGACTCAGGAATATTAAAATTTGTTTTTTTAAAACTTTTAACTCCTAAAGTTCTTAAAAAAGCAAATGGTGTATTTAAAACTAAATCGGCCTGTTGTGGTTTTTTTACAAATCTATTGGCATCTACCAAATTGATTGGTCTTGTACTCTTTTTAAAATCACCTCTAATGCCTCCAACAGATAAGGTAGCAATGATTAAAACTCCAATAATTGATGACAATAAATAGGGAATTACTTTAGGTTTATTTTGAATTTCCACAACTTTTATTTTCTTATATAAAAATATCCATAAAATAGAAATACATATAAATAATAAAAATACTAACCAATAGGTA
>CANGPW010000125.1 GCA_947456185.1 Bacteroidota bacterium
CTCTTTTCCATTGCGTTGCTGTTGGAATGAAAATGGAGCTTGATTTATCGGGAGCTGTTGCTAAATTGGTGTTGCCTTTGACGTAAACTTGTGTATAGCTATAACCGCAGTCATTTGATACTAGAACAGCAAGCGTATCTGTATAGGTATTATCATACCTAGCATATGCTCTATCAAATAGGAGTAATGGATGGCTTGAAAAACTAAAATCAAATTTCGGCGTTCTCAATTCGTCGCGTTTTCTATTAACATCATTATTAAAATTATCAAAGTAAACAGATTGTGAACTAGTTCCAAATCCGCCTGCTAAAAGGCTATGTTCCCAAATAACTCCATCATTTCCTTGGTCGTAGTTTTCCCAGTTACTAGGCGTAGCTGATGCCGTAAACCCTTCAGAGAAAGGTATTGCTTGGGGTGTTGTAACATTAATGAAAGATGTTTTAGTGATAGAATTTGAGCCGTTGCTATTTGAGATGGTGAGTGTAACATTATAAATTCCGGTTGTTGAATAGGATATTGTTGGATTTGGTAAAGTTGAAGTTGAAGGCGATCCTCCTGCAAATGTCCAGTTCCAAGTTGTGGGGTTGCCGATGCTTAAATCAGTAAAAGCAACAGATTGATTAACACATATTGTATTTGTATTGGCTGCAAAATCAGGGGCAGGAGCAAAGCTTGTATTGATAGGTAGTTCCCAAACTCCTCTGCCATAATATGCAACGCGCAATAAGCTTGCTGCTGTGCCAGGATTGTATAACATAAAATCTCTTATAGATGCAATTGAAGGTAAGTTATAAGAAATATTTATCCAATTTGTCATAGTAGCATCTTTGTAATAAACAGCATTTGCAGAACAGACATAAATTGTTTCATTAGAACTAAATTCGTCGTGATAAATTTTTAAAATATTAACTAAGGGTAAATTGGATGAAACATTTGTCCATGTAGCGCCTCTGTTTGCAGAGCGGTAAACCCTGCTACCACAAGAAATATAAACCACATTTGAATTTGTTTTTACACTGGCGATGTTTGCAATTAAATTTGTTGCAGCAGGCGTTGTGAAATTTGTAAACGTTGGAGTGCCCGACAAAGCATTATCGCTTCTATAGATTTTATTGTTAGCCGTAATCACATAAAGTACCGATGAATCAGCTTGAGAAGAATTGATTGCTTTGACTGTTTGATTAAATGTGCTTATTTGACTCCATGCAGGGCTGATGTTATTTAAATCAGTGGTTCTCCAAACATTTTGCTCACCACTAAAGGCAAGCGTATTATTTTTTTTAGTGAATTCTAAAACCATATTATTTGTTGCAACAAATGGCAAGTTGTAACTAGCTTCAGAATTGTTGACAGGCCTTCTATCCCCAGTTTCATAATAGTAAACAACGTTATTAGTTAAATAATCGAAGGATGATTTACTAGTCCAATCCCCACCTCTGTTTGTTCTCCATATATTTGACTGAAAATAAAGTTCTCCGTTATCTTGAGTACCAATACTAATCATATCTCTTTTAAGCGGACTTTGGCTTGCATGATAAATTTCAGTAGCGCCAAGTTCATCACTTTTTGGAACCCAGTTGTCTCCAACATCATTACTCAACCATATTCCTCCATCATTAATATTAAATAATTTAGTAGGAAAATTTGGATGAAATTTAATGCCGTGCATATCTGTATGTAATTGATCCCACCAATCAGTTAATTGTATCCAGGTAATTCCACCATCATCACTTCTCCATACTACATGTGCAACTACAAAAACAGTATTTTCATTTAGCGGATCTGCTGTCATTCCAAAATTATAGTCGCCTTGTCCTCCTCCAGCTGCATCATAACCAACTAAACTTTGCGCAGGATTATTATATACTATTGTAAAACTCGTGCCGCCATCAACTGATTTTAAAATTGTTCCTTCATCTGCTATCATTCCTAAATAAACTACGTTAGGATTAGCTGCACTAACCGCTATACGCATACCGTTTCCACTTCCTCCACCTGGAATAACAACCCCATTTGTAATCTGTGTCCAGGTGCTTCCAAAGTCAGTTGAGCGCCAAAATTCCGAAAATGTGCATGCATAAAGTGTACTGGAACTTCCTGGTTTAAATTGCATATCTGTAAAATCGCCACCTGTTTTTACCAAACTCCAATTTGCCCCTGCATTGGTTGATTTATAAATTCCATTATCAGTAGCAGTAACCAAAACGTTAGTGTTAGTTGGATCCATTAAAATTTCTATTGGCAATCTGTTTCCCATTCCAGTGCTTGATTGCAACCAATTCTGTCCGCCATCTATACTTTTCCAAATTCCAAAATCTGGTGAATAGTAATTTGGATCTCCGGTTCCTAAATAAATAATATTATCATTTGTATAATCTATACAAGCTGATGCGCAAGCCGTTGAAGGTAATTTATCTGTACCAGTTTTAACCCATGTCAATGCGCTATCATTGCTAATCCATAAACCTCCTGATGCAGTAACGGCATACATTTTAAGTGGATTTGTAGGATGAAATTTTAACTGACAAACACGACCAATGCCGTTTACTTGCCCGCTTTCATTAGTAGGAAAAAGATTTGGGCCAGTTTGTTGCCATGTAGTGCCAGGTTGCGAAAAGCAAGAGCATGAAAGTACAAGAAGAATAGCTATAGAAGTTTTGATTTTAATTGACATCGTAATAGTATTAAAAATAAATATATTTAATTTTTTTGTTGCTGATCTTGCCATAATTTAAGTCGAGCATCAGCACCTAATATGCTTCCGTCTGCCTGAACGTATGGTTCTACTTTTAATTTCCAATGGTTAAATTTTTTTACATCAAGTGTATATTTTTTTATATCCTCTTCATCACGTTCTTCTTTTGTTTTAAACCATCTACTTAAAAAATTTCTTTTTGATGCTACGCTTTTTGATTGTCCTATGACATCATTTTCTTCTTGAGGTTTTTTTCGGTTTTCCCAAAACACATTATAGGCTTTAATAGCTTCAAAATAATTCACCTTAGGATCTTTTATCATATCAATCCAATATGGTTTTTTAGAATAGTTGATTGATTTTTTTTGATTTTGAGAAAATAGTATAATGTTAATGAGCATTACACTTGCTGTTAAAACGATTTTTATTTTTACCATTATTTTAATGTTAAAGATGTTCTAGTATTTTTAAGTTCGAAGTTAAAAAATAATTGCAAAGGATTTAGTAGTTTTGGTTTTTTTGATCAAATAGTGTTTGATTAAATTATAAATTCTATTCGTTTGTAATGAATTATAATTTATAGGTCTCTTTTTAATTTCACTCAATTTTACACCCCTCGTTTTTCTATGCTATAAA
>CANGPW010000126.1 GCA_947456185.1 Bacteroidota bacterium
AACATTATTACGTAAATCTAAACTTGCAGTGGTAATAGTAACACTGTAAGTGTGAAAAATACCTGCAGATGAAAATGCCGCTCCTGAAGAAGTAGCATTTAAATGAATGGTATTATTATAAACTCCTAAGTTAGTGCTTGCAGTTATTGTAGTAAAATTTAATCCAATTACAGTGGCAGTGGCTGCCCCGTTTGAAATTGGTGCAAATAACCTACCTATAACATTGTTATAAATTCTTACATTTCCTGCTGTTGTACTTGTAATTGCAATACCTGACACAATAGAGGTTAAACCATTTGTGGTTAAGTTGTAAATTTTATTATTAAAAATACTTGGAACACTTGATGATTGCAAAATTCCTGTTACAGTACTTCCACTTGTTAAATTATATATTGTGTTATATGATACATTTCTAACACCAGTTGTAGTAAATGTATATATACCGTATAGCACACCTGTTCCATTATGGGTTAGGTTATAAATGTTGTTATAATTATAGTTTTCATTGTTAGGGGACGAAAAATTATAAATACCATACAATGCACTGGTACCTGTAGTTTTTAAACAGGCTAAATTATAAACAGTATTGCTATCGCAAATGATAGTTCCTGAAACCATTTGAATTCCATATAGGGTAGAAGCTGTTCCTGTTCCTGAGATGCTCATGTTTCTTACAATATTCCGTTTGATGGTAACTGTTGTAGTTCCGTTTGTTCCTCCTGCTTGATAAATACCAATAGTAGTTCCTCCTGTGTTTCCGTTACGTGTTAAACTATCAACTAAATTGTCGTTTAAATTAATAGTAGGAGTAGCTGCTGAGCAATAAATAGGATACAATGTTTTGGCTCCAGTTCCAACTGTATTTAAAAATGTTCGTTTTACAATGTTTGCATTAACATTTATAGCAATAGTTGGCGCTGCTGTAATACCAATGTTATAGTGAATACCACTGGCAATTGGGCCTCCTAATATTGTTGAGTCAATGGTATTGTTGTTAATATTTAAAGTACCTATACCAGCTAATTGACTTAAAATACATTGGGTTGTACCGGTTCCATTATAAGTAAAACCGTATATATAATTGTTGTTACAATTCACTGTGGTAGCAGCAGTGTTTATCCAAATGGCAGTAAATGGAACTGTGCTAGCAGCTGTTTTATTACAATTTAAAAATTGGTTATTATTCATGTTAATAATATTTCCATTGGCACCTGATTGAGCCATTTCAAGATCTATACACCAATCAATGGCTGAAGTTGAAGAACCGCCACTGATAGTTACTTTATTAAAATTTATATCACAACTTGCACCAACAGATGTTCCATATAACCAAATCCCTCTGTTAGATACTGGATGGTTTAAACCAGAACCATTATTATTGTTAACCGTATTATATGAAATGTTAAAACTCCATTGGTTATTAATAAATACTGCCCCACATGCGTTTGCTGCACCAGTACCTCCTCCAAAATTAATAATGTTATTTCCAGTAGTATATGATGAACCACCAATGTCATTGTTTAAATCTGCCAAAGTATAAGGACTTGGGGCAGCAAAACCGCTTAGCAATATTCCAAAGTTTACATTTTGAATGGTATTACCGTAAAACTTGTTATTTGAACTTGCTCCTAAAATAGAAGTAACGGTAATAGCAGTACCAACAGTAGTATTTGTGGCGTTAACCACTTCAATTCCAATGGAACCAGCAGCATCTGCCCTTGGCCCAGAAGGAGTTGCTGTTATATTATTACGGTTTAAAGTAAGTACACAATTTTGAATGGTATTATTATTTGCTCCATTAGTTCCGCTTACTTTATAAAAACCTATACCTACTTCCATTTGGGTAGTTGGGGTTGTATTTGCAGCCGATTCTGATAAACTTATCCCATTAATTGTTACATAATCGCTACCAACAAAACTCCAAATCACATCAATTGAAGTAGTAGATGATGCTAATTGTGTTCCTGTATATGAAGTGATTAAAGGATTTGCACCAACTCCATTTTTTTGAAAAATAATAGGATTAGCCAGCGTTCCAGTTGCGGTTAAAACTATGGGTGCGGTTAAAGTTTCGGTGTAACCTGCTGCAATATTAAATATTACACCTCCGGTTCCAACGCCATTTGAATTCAAATCGGCAACGGCCGCTTGAATGGTGGCATAACTTCCTGGTATGGTTTTTATACCTGTAAGCACTTGTGCTTTTAACATGTTAAATTGGCATAAACCAATTAACATCATTCCAAAGTAAATTAGCTTCGAAAATCGATTTTTTTGATTTTGTAGATTTTTTTCCATAAGGGTTTTTTTTATTATTATTTGTTTAATTATTTATTGTTTTTTAATTTTTTTTGTTTGTGGCTATTATCAAATATTTATAATTATCAATTTTAATCATTAGCTATTGACCAATGATTATTGATGACTCTTATTGTAATAATTCATGACTTGTTTTAATTAATTTGTTAATGAAAACAATATTTATCACATGTTAACTGTAATTTTTTATATCAAGTTTACCTTCATTGAAAGGAACTTTTTACTGTTTTTTTTATAAAAAATTGAGAATCCAAACATAATTAAAAAAGTTAGAAAAAAAAGCTTCAACTGGTTTTTTATTAGAATATACTGAATTTTAAAATTTTAAAAAATATTTAAACTTATAAATCAAATGCAATTTTAAACAGCTTTTCATTAAATGAAGTTCTCGTGTTTTTTCTATTTGTATGTATGCAGCGAAATTTATATTTAATTTAAATGCTACCAACTTATTTGGGGAGTTTTCTTGTCTCTAATTATCTTGATTCTATCAGCTAATGTCATTAATATTTAGTTATCAGTTTTAAAAATTGGCTTTATCTGTTCAAGAATATGATTGCAATAAAAGAGCCAATGAAGTACATGGAAATTGTTTTATTTTTTATTCATGAATACTTTAAAAATAAATGCATGCATGGTGAGTTTTTGGAATACGAAGAAGTGTATGATGGAAACTTTTATTGTACTTTAAAAATTGATAAATAAAGTTCAGGAAGTAAATAATTTGTACCAATAATATTTTACTGTAAAATAAAAAAGGGGCTGTTTCAATTGAAACAGCCCCTTTTTATTAAACTTATAGCTAATACTAGTTTTTAACTAATTTCTGAACAAATGTTTGTCCATTAACTGTTACTTTAACTAAATAAATACCTGTATTTAAATTGGCTAAATCAGCCAT
>CANGPW010000127.1 GCA_947456185.1 Bacteroidota bacterium
CTGGTCAATTTGGAAGTTTACTAAACAATACAACTTTTAACGTGTTGCGTATCAATGTTGGTGCTACAACATCAACTCCAATTACTACTATACCCTCTACTTTGGCTAACAATACTTATTTTACTGCTGCTGATGCAACAGTTGATAGAACGGTTTCAATAACTGGTGGTCAAAATGGAGGTGCAATTCCATTTACTTTTGATAATACTATTTTCAATATAAATAATATAAATAAAACTCTTACGGTAGATAAAACTGAAAAGTGGACCATTGCCAATACCCCAAATGCTGTTTTTGGTCATAGTTTTCACATCCACGATGTGCAGTTTAAAATTGTTTCTCGTAAAGTAGGTACTGCCGCTGCTACTGGTCCTGCTAATTACGAATCCGGATGGAAAGACACCTTTTTTATTAGCAGAAACGAGAGTGTTTCTTTTGTGTGTCGTTTTCAAGATTTCGCAGATGCTACTCATCCTTTTATGTATCATTGTCATTTCTCCCAACACGAGGACGATGGAATGATGGGGCAATTTGTAGTTACTGGAACACCTCTAGGAAATAACATTTCCTCACCATCTACTAAATTTAAATTATATCCAAATCCAGTAAATAATAAATTGTTTATTAATTTAGATGATCCTTTAGCTGAAATTTACTATATCACTATAACTACTCTCGAAGGAAGAGTTGCCATGATGTTACCTCAGCCACAATGGCAAAATGGTATTGATGTCTCCAGTCTTTCAACAGGCGTGTATATTTTAAAAATGATGGATAAAGCTACTAAGTCTGTTACAACTAAGAAGTTTGTTAAGAATTAATATGAAGAATAAAGGTTATATACCGATTTTATTTGTCTTACTATTTGCATTTACAAGCTTTTCATTTCTCACAAATAGCAATGAAAAGTTAATAAAGAATTTTACTTTAAAGAGTGTCGACAATAAAAAAGTTTCACTTAATGATTATAAAGATGCAAAAGGTTTTATGGTTGTATTTATATGCAATAAATGTCCGATGGCGAAGTTATATTCCGAAAGATTGAATAAAATAAATGAAAAATATAAGACCCAGAAAGTTTATCTTTTAGCTATTAATTCGATGGATACCCTAGCTTATGCGGAAGAATCCTTTAAATTAATGCAAAAAAAAGCAACCAAAGACAAGTTTAATTTCCCTTATTTACAAGATAAAAAACAAGTTGTGGCCAAGCAATTTAATGCCACGCATACGCCACAGGCATTTATAATTTGGAAGAATAAAGAAAGCAATAAATTTTTAATAAAATATCAAGGGGCAATTGACGATAATGCTACAGAGCCAGAAAATGCAGGCAATCATTATCTAACTAGTGCAATTGATGATTTACTTCAAAACAAACCCGTTGCAAAACCAAAAACAGACTCCTTTGGCTGTAGAATTTTTTTTAGGGGCGAAAAACAAAATATGTACTAATATTAACTATAACCATGAGAAAACTAACTTTACTATTGATTATTACAGCCAATTGTGCTGTTTTAGCACAAACGACCAATCCAATCATAACTTCTTGGCTAAGAAATACCACGGGAATAACTGGTCGTCATTATCTTACTACAACATCTTTACCAGCCACGCCAATAAACGATCCAACATTATTCGCTAATGTTCAAGCTGTAAATTATAGTACAGCAGACGGATATGTGTATGTGAGTACTGATGGTATACCGGCTTATGTATCTGGACCATTTGCACAAAACCCAAGTCCAGTTGCAACAGAACGTAATGCAGTTTTTAGATTTCCATTAATTCCTAAACCTGCAACAAATCCAACAAACACAACTGGTGGAAACATTGGTGTTTTTATAAATGGTGTAGCGCTTTTTGATTATGGTGATGCCTTTTCTTGGAAAGCCTCAACTTCTGGTGACGTAATGATGGGCGGAGATCGAAATTGGAATAGAGATGCTGTAGTAGCCGAACGTACAGGTTTTGATTGCTCCAAAGCACATCCTGCTGGGGGAAATTATCACCATCATCAAAACCCAAGTGCTTTTAATTTAGATTTAGTAGTTGTAAATAATATTTGTAATAATTATGCTTCTGATGGATTATATGTTATAAATCCTGCTGTTCATTCTCCATTAATTGGATTTGCCTATGATGGTTACCCAATTTATGGTCCTTATGCGTACACCAATACCAATGGTACTGGAGAAATTACAAGGATGAAATCAAGTTATAGTTTACGGACCGATTTGCCTGTTGGATCAACAAGACCTAACGGACCTGTTGTAGCTGCCGGTCCACCAGCAGGAAATCCTCCAAATCGTGGGTTGGGTTATTATAGAGAAGATTATGTGTATGTTGATCATCCTAATGATCCAACATATTTAAATAGTTACAATGGAAGAGTTTGTAATACGCCCGAATATCCAGAATCTTTATATCCACAAGGTATTTTTTGTTATTATGCAACAGTTGATGCCAATCATAATTCTGCCTATCCTTATGTAGTTGGACCAAAATTTTATGGTGAAAAAGTGGCTTCAAATGTTGGTGCAGTTCCAGATGGCACAACACTTTACAACCCTGCATTAAACACTAATGATTTTACTATATCAAAATTAGATTTTAAAGTTTTCCCAAATCCAACTGCTGATTTAATTACAATTCAATCCGTTTCATTACTGACGAATGATTTAAAACTTGAAATGATTGATGAATTAGGTAAAATAGTACTTTCTAAAACTTTTTATCAAGGAAGTTCTACTTGTTATATTGAAACAGATACAATTTACAATGGCATCTATTTTATTAAAATCTCTGATATGGAAAATTCAAAAAAAATTAAAGTAATCATTAATAAATAATTTTGCGATTTACTTTTAATTAATTACCGTTAATGAAAAAACTAATAATCATAATTGTCGCTATATTTTACATTAGTAACATTTATTCACAACAACGCAATGTTGTTTTAATAATTGCTGATGATTTAGGAAAGGATTTTTGTGATATTTATCCAGATCATGGTGCAAACACGGTACATCTTACCAATGTTAGAAGGTTATTAAATAGAGGTGTTGTTTTTAACAATGCATGGGCAAATCCACTATGCTCTCCAACCCGTGCCGGAATACTTACAGGTAGATATAGTTTTAGAAC